>JAZSMM010000344.1:0-4567 GCA_045535895.1 Treponema sp. | reverse complement strand
ACACATGCAGGACTACGACTGGGCTACGACGGCAGGACACCAAACGCACTATTCGTTCCATGAGAACAAAATTACCGGCTATTTTGCCTTTTCCTTGGATATGGGTTGGAAATTTTCTTTTGTGGATGGGAAAATTTCTGTCACCCCGTTGGCAGGCATGGATTTCAGTGTCATTTCTTTCGAGGCGAAAGACGGCTACAAGCAATATGTTCCTGCCACCGACCGTGACACAACGCCATGGTCTGACGACATAGAGCGGGTTGCCATGGCAGGCAAGGTTATCACCTACGAACAAGAACGCTACCTGTTAAGGCTTGGGCTGGAAACTGTGTTCTGTTTGCATCCCAAGTTTACCTTGCTTTTGGACTTGTTCGTTTCTCCCGTATTAAGCATAAACAGTTTTGACAGCCACCTTCGTACAGGCATGGACTACCTTGACCATAACATGAAAGGAACTGTCGTTTTTGAAGGAAGTATAGGCTGTAAATTCAATGTATTCAACGGGCACAGCATTGTGCTGCGTGCAAACGGTAGTTTCCAACCTGTTGCCACTGGAGAATCTTATCTAAAGAATGCGGAAGACGACAAATATTCCAAGGATTCTTCGTCCTTGGGTGGTGCTTCGCAGTGGGATGTAGGATTTTTCTTTGGTTGGTGTTGGCAAATCTTGTAGTTTGCATGGATTATTTTATGCTGCGACCTTCCAAATAAAACCTTTTTTCGCTTGCTTCTCCCATGGAAAAACTTTTCCTAGGCAAAGGTCCGTTCTGTGCTATCGTGCTGAAGAAACTGTCCTTTGCTATCGGCGGAAGCAAAATGGTAACGGCCCCTCGTTTTTCTCCAAGACGGAAAACCTCTTCCATTCCGTGGATGTAATCTATCGTTGCAGAAGGTGACGCCTTTAAAAAATCGTCCAGAACAGGCTGCAGTCTGCTTACGGCGAGTTCTTGAACGGGCGTGTTAAGGCACTGGTATTTTATGGAACCGTTTTCCTGCTTGTGGATAAAGCCGAACGAAGCCTTGGATGTTACAACGCTTCGTTCTAGTTCCCATGCGGAGTTGCAGTCCACCACAGTGCCGCCTAGTTTTTCATGGCAGAATTCCACCAGTTTGTTTGTGTCGGCGTTGAAAAGGACACGGTGGATTGGTTCAAAGGTAAGTCCTTTGTCGTATATGTTCACGATTTCAACCAAAGCATAACGCAGAGGGCAGTCTGCTATTTCTTCTACGGAGCTACCTAAGTTCAGCTGGTTGTTCTTGTATTCATCCCATACAGCCTTTGCGGTGGCAAGGGAATGGTTTCCGTCTCCCACGGCAAACATGAACACAGAACCGTCTTTGCAGACATTCGCCTGTGCGAGTTTGCTCAAGGCTTCTTGCACTGCATTTATGGCGGTGTTTTTTACTGCCCAACCTGTCACCCTTCCTGAACCCAACATAAGGTCTCCGTTGTACAAGGGGGCAACACCTTTGGACTTTGCCATGCTACCAATGGCTTCTACAAGAATTCGCTCTGGGTCGTTTACAAGAAGCATTATGTGGGGCAACTCCAACGCCGCATCCCTTCGTATTTCCATGCGTGGCGGAATGCGTTCAGGGATGGTTGCTTCTGTGGCACGAATCAAAGCGGTTGTGTCCACGTGCCATTCATAGCTTTCCAAGTCCACGGCTACTATAAGACCTTTCCGCATTCTTCCATATGCGGTTTTTCGTTCAAGGTAGACAAAGCCTTCCAGCGGTTGCTTGAACACGCCACCTCTCATGTAGTCTTCCATGGTGGAATGGATTTTCTCTATGCGTTGGGTTTTGTCGGGGTCGTTCAGGAACACTTCTGGCAAAATCAAATTAAGGGACGAAGGTTTTTCCTGGGTTGATTGCCTGGCTTTTTCCCAATATTTGCGGTCCTGGGTATATTGGTCGCAGGCTATTACCGACCATGAAGATATGGGGATGGAATCTGCCGGCAGCAGAATCTTTGGCACGGAAAGTCCGAATTTTTCAAGGCTTTTCATATGGCAAGTATACCGAAAACAGCTGTTTTATGCTACTATTTAAACATGAATGGACAAGGATTCAGCATGAACATTTCTACCCAACAACAACTTTCCCAGCAGATGAAGTTGTCGCCGCAGATGCTGCAATCCCTTTCCTTTTTGGCGATGAACAGTTTGGAACTGACCGAATACATTTATGAAGAAGTCCAAAGGAATCCCGCCCTTGAAGTAGCCAAAGAAAGTTCTTTGGAGGCTTCCGGTTTTTTGCGTTCTCCAAAAATGTCTTCGGAAAATGCTCGCCTTGGGTCTGTGTCTTACAAAGGACAAGAGGTGAGCGACAATTTCCAGGCTTTCTTGGAAAGTCGCCCTCAGCCGGTGGAGTCCTTGCAGGAGCATCTTTTTTTTCAATACAAACTGGTTGCAAAAACGCAGGCGGAACTTGATTTGGGATTCAAACTGGTTGGCAATCTGGATGAAAAAGGATTTAATCGCTTTCCCCCTGAGTTGTTGTTGGACAAGGAAGACGAAAAGGAAACACCGGAACTTTTGCAGCATTGCCTTGAGATGTTGCACCAGCTTGATCCTGTAGGATGTGCCACTTCCGGGGTAGAAGAGTCCCTTTTTGTTCAGGCAAAACTGTCCAAATCAGCCCCCCCCTTGGCATTGTACATTTTGGACGGAAGAATCTCTGTTTTGGAAAAAGTTCGTCCCGCCGTCGTGGCAAAACGACTGCAGGAACTTTGCGAGTCCGACGGTGGATTGGGCAAAGATGAAGTACCGCAACCTGTAACCGAAGATGCCGTGAAAGTTGCCTTGGATTTTATTCGCAGTTTGGAGCCTTTCCCCGCACGTCAATTCAGTTCGGAGGAAGTGCATTACATAATCCCTGATGTCCGTGTAAGTCGGATCGACGATGACGAAAGCACAGAAGGCTTTAGGTTCAAGGTGGAACTTGTTAGAGGAAATATACCGGAAGTTGTTTTGTCGCCGGTTTACAGTGATTTTGCCCGTGAAATTCCTTGTGCGGAAAAAAAGCCGTTGACAGAATCTGAAAGGCAGCAACGCAAATTCATAAGAAACGGAATGAAGGATGCTCAGTGGTTTTTAAATGCGTTGCGACAAAGGGAAGACACCATTGTAAAGGCCGCATTGGCTATTGTTCATGCCCAGAAGGATTTCTTTGCGAAAGGACCTCTTTATCTTGCCCCTCTTAAAATGAAGGACATTGCAAATCAAATAGGCGTGAACGAAAGCACAATCTCTCGACTTGCCAACGGAAAATACTTGCAGTGTGACTGGGGCTTGTTTGAGATTCGCTATTTTTTTTCCAGTCAAGTGGTTGTAAAGAACACCAACAAAAACATGGCAGGTACTTCTGCTTTAGATTCGCTTGAGCAAAACGAACCTAAAGTACGTTCAAAGGAAAGCGTAAAGCAGGAACTCAAGGACATAATCGTGCAATACGCAAAGGAAAATCCCGAAGCCAAGCCACTTTCAGATCAAAAACTTTCCGACTTGCTTGGGGAACGTGGCATTCAAGTGGCAAGACGCACGGTTGCAAAATACCGTGGGGAACTTAACATAGAATCTTCTTTTGACAGAAAGTGATTTAGGACGTTGAATATGGAAATAAAACATCTTTTGTTTGACTTGGACAACACGTTGTATCCTGCCACGGCGGCAATGGACGCAGGCATTACAAAGCGTATGTTGGACTTTATCGCAAATTTCTTGGGCGTTAGTTATGAGCAAGCCGTTGCACAACGAAAGATTCGGTTGCCCCATTATGGCACCACATTAGAGTGGTTGCGTACGGAACACAATCTTAGCGATGTGGATGAATTTTTTGCGGCGGTTCATCCTCCGGAAGAAGTGGAAGAATTGGAAAAGGACGAAAATTTGCGTTCGCTTTTGCAGTCGCTGTCTTTACCCATGACGATCTTGACCAACGCCCCCATGTGCCATGCCAAGCGTGTTTTGGAATTCCTTGACGTGGCGGATTTGTTTTCTGGAATTTATGATATTCAAAAAAATAACTTCAAGGGAAAGCCTTATCCTGCCGCCTATACAAACGCCATTGAGGGGGCAGGTTTTAGTATTGCCGACACGCTTTTTTTTGACGACCACAAGAAATACACGGAAGGTTACCGTAAATTGGGCGGAACAGCTGTACTTGTCCGCCACCCGGATGTAGCCAAGGATTCAAATTTGCATCCCTTGGACGCCACGACAAGTGCAGATGACAATGGAACGCTACAAATCGCTTCTGTTTATGATGTGCCTGCTTTGTTGGAGCGGTTGACTTACTGACGGCGAGTTTTGTTCCCCTTCGGCAAACGCAGGGAACAAAACGTCGCACACGTTATAGTTTGTCTGCCGCCGTGTCGGCGGCATTGCACCCCACCATGTCATCTTTCTATGTTACGTGGAAATCCGCCCGCCGTGCGAATAAAAGTAGGTAGCCGTGCGACAAATAAAAATAAGAAGCCGCAAGGGGAGTGGCGGCTGCAAGCAGAATCTGAGCACCTGTCAGTAATTGGCTTCCCTGCCAATTACTGACGGCGAGTTTTGTT
>JAZSMM010000282.1:0-5311 GCA_045535895.1 Treponema sp. | reverse complement strand
CTCAGTAGGTAGAGCAACGCCCTTTTAAGGCGTGGGTCACTGGTTCGAATCCAGTGTAGCTCAAACAGGACTTGCATTTTGCTTATCCGGCATTTTGCAAGTCTTTTTTTATTGATTTTTTCGCCGATATAATCTATTCTTATCTAGTTATCTGAATCAATACATATTTTTTTTCAAGGGAATGTTTTATGGGAAAAACCATCGCTCAAAAAATTTTTGAGGCCCATGTCGCAGAAAAGCCTTTTGCGGACACTTGGGTTTTGCGTCTTGACAGGGTATTTTGTCATGAAATCACAACGCCTGTAGCCATTGCGGATTTGGTGGAAAAGAACAAAGACCGGGTTTTTGATGCCACCAAGATAAAGGCTGTCATTGACCATGTTACCCCTGCAAAGGATTCTAAGACTGCGTTGCAGGGAAAAATCCTCAGGGATTGGGCTTTCAGAAACAATATAAAGGATTTTTTTGACATTGGTGAAAACGGTGTCTGCCATGCCATTTTCCCGGAGAAGGGGTTTGTCCGTCCCGGATTCACCGTGATTATGGGTGACAGCCACACATGCACGCACGGCGCTTTTGGAGCTTTTGCTGCGGGTGTCGGTACAACGGACCTTGAAGTTGGCATTTTGAAAGGAGTCTGTTCTTTCAAGGAACCAAAGACCATTAAATTCGTTCTTGATGGAAAACTACCAGAAGGCGTGTATGCCAAAGATGTAATTCTGTTTATAATCGGGCAGATTGGCGTAAACGGAGCTACCAACTGTGTTATGGAATTTTCAGGTTCTGTTGTTGAAGCAATGAGCATGGAAGCCAGAATGACGATATGCAATATGGCGGTGGAAGCTGGTGCGACCAGCGGAATATGCATGCCGGACAAAACGACCGTTGAGTATTTGTGGCCGTTTATTCAAGATGAATTCGATTCAAAAGAAGCCGCCCTTGCCGAGTATTCCAAGTGGTGTTCCGATTCGGATGCGGAGTACGAGAAAGTTTATACTTTTGATTTGTCGAATTTGGAACCCCTTGTGACTTTCGGTTACAAACCGGATCAGGTTAAAACAATCAAGGAGCTTGAGGGAACTAAAGTAAACCAAGTTTATATCGGCTCTTGCACAAACGGAAGAATAGAGGACCTGCGTGCCGCCGCCGCTGTGCTAAAAGATGCTCTTTTGCAAGGAAAGCACATTGCGCAGGGTGTAAGAGGAATCCTTTCTCCCGCAACCCCTTCAATCTATAAAAAAGCATTGGACGAAGGAATAATT
Organism: Treponema sp.; assembly: GCA_045535895.1. Classification (GTDB taxonomy): domain Bacteria; phylum Spirochaetota; class Spirochaetia; order Treponematales; family Treponemataceae; genus Treponema_F. The sequence continues at coordinate 4,049 of JAZSMM010000282.1, read as the reverse complement.
TATGTCTTCATGGATTTTGGCTTTTGTGTGACCAATCCGACTTGCGGTGCTTGCCTGGGGATGAGCAACGGTGTTCTTGCCGAAGGCGAGGTATGTGCCTCCACGACAAACCGCAATTTTAACGGAAGAATGGGCAAGGGCGGAATGGTTCATTTGATGAGTCCTGCAAGTGCCGCCGCAACAGCTGTGGCGGGTTCAATAACCAACTCAACACAATTCAAGGGGAAATGATTATGAAGCAGTTTGGCGGTCAAGTTCTTTTTTTGGACAGGTCGGATATAAACACGGATGAAATAATTCCTGCGAAATATTTAACGGAGATTACTAAACAGGCGTTGAAACCGTATCTTTTGGAGGATTTGAAATTGGATGGCTTCAACCCTAAGTCCGACATCCCAGGGAAAAAAGTTGTAATCACCAGGGAGAATTTCGGATGCGGTTCTTCCAGGGAACATGCCCCCTGGGCTTTGGAAGTGAACGGAATTTACGTTGTAGTAGCCGTGAATTTTGCAAGGATTTTCAGGCAGAACATGTTCAACTGTGGCATGCTTGCCGTAGAACTTTCTGCAAAAGACATAGACGATATTTTTCGTACCTTTGCGGAAAAAGACACGGAATGTAATATTGTAGTCAAAGATGATGGAACTGCAAAGGTTAAGCTTATTTCTGGAAGTCTTTCCAAAAGTTACATCTTCCCTTTGGATGGATTTGAGAAAGCCTTGATAGAGAACGATGGTTGGCTTGGATACGCAGAGAAAAAATATTGATTTGATTATGGTAGAAGACAAAGACACAAATGTTCCGATTGAGCAGCTTACAGCTGTAATAACTGGGAAAACTGGTTTTCTTGATACGCCGGGTTGTTTCAGCCGCTTGGAACGCCAGCTTGTTTTTATTGCGGAGATGGACAAGTTGAAAAATGTTTTCCGGCGCACCCTTATTACCGACTCGACCAGACGGGAAAATGATGCGGAGCACTCGTGGCATATTGCCCTTATGGCCGTTTTGTTGGAAGAATATGCCGCGGAACCTGTGAACATGGAGCGAGTGTTGAAGATGCTTGTAATCCACGACCTTGTGGAAGTGTACGCAGGTGACACCTTTGCTTTTGATGTTGAGGGCAACAAGGGCAAAGAGGAAAGGGAAAGCCGTGCCGCAGAAAAACTTTTCGGTTTGTTGCCGGAAGATCAATCCAAGACTTTGCGTTCATTGTGGGAAGAGTTCGACAGGATGGACAGTGCGGATTCCAAATTTGCCGCCAGCTTGGATCGTGTACAGCCGTTCATACACAACGCTCTCACCAACGGTCACACATGGAAACTTGGGAACGTCACGAAAGAACAAGTATACGAACGATTGTCCCCTGTAAAAGAAGGAACGCCTGGGATTTGGCCTTGGGTGGAAAACCAAATACAATTAAACGTCGAAAAAGGCTGGATAAGAGACTAAGTTTTGTCCGGAGGTTTATTTTCACGTCCTTCTTACGGCATGGAACAAATCTTCCTTTGTGGTTCGTGTCCACAGCGGTCTGCCATGAGGGCAGTGAGGGTCGTCAAGGGCTAGGGTTTCTACCACAAGTTGTCTTGCAGTTTGTTCGTCCAAAACGTGTCCGTCTTTTATTGCCGCCCGGCAGGCGTTTGTAGCCGCAATGGAAGAAAGCACGTCTTTGGGGTCAATTCGTCTTGAAAGCAAGTCATCTGCCAAATCCTTTTCTGTTCCCTTCCATTGTGACGGAACGCTTGAAAACTCCCATTTGCCTGGACCGCATTCTTTGACTTGAAAACCCGCCCCTTCTAGTTGTTCTCTTGTACTCCTTAAATATATGTCGTCTTCTTCGCAAGATGTTTCTAAAACATAAGGTACAAGCAACGGTTGTTTTAAGCCTGCACATGCCATGAATTTGTTGTAAAGAATCCTTTCGTGGGCGGCATGTTGGTCTATTATATATATGGACTCGTCTTTTTCCGCCAACAGAAATACGCCCAATGCATTGCCGATGTACCGAACCCCTCCTTGCGACAGACTCCACGCCGCTTCTTTTTTTTCTATGGGATATGCAAGTTCGTTAGCTGCCGCCAATGGTTCTTGAGTGTAGCTGTCGCTGAAGAATTTTTCCCTAAGGTCGTCCTTAAAAGAAGGCGTTTGTAAATTTGATTCTTTTGGTGTATATGGGCGCATGGCATTTTCTTGTTTTGTTTCATGCTTGTATGACGGCAACGGAGTACCGTACAATTCTTTTTGCACAAAAACAGCAGGTGTTTGTGAAGCCAAGGATGAAACCGAATGACTTTTGAAAAAATTCCTTGTGGCGCCGCTCACGGCATGGTGTAAAGGTGCCAAATCCTTGAACCTTGCTTCTTTCTTTGCAGGATGGATATTAAAATCCACCAGGGCAGGATTCATCTCCACAAACAAGGCCGCGACAGGATGCGTGCCGTTTGGAAAAAAGCCTTGCCCCCCATATTCTATCGCCTGCATCAAAGAGTATTCGTTTATACGTCTGCCGTTCACATAAACGAACAGCAATTTTCTGTCGGTTCTGTAGACAGCAGGCTCGCCGATTACAAGTGTAAAGGCCCAATCTGGTTTTTGATTTCCACCAGCGAAGGAAGACGAGGCTGCCAGTTCATAGAAAAGTGACGAGGATTCCGGTAGGTCAAGGGCTTGCACAAGCCGCTCAGGAATTTTTTGTCCCTTTGGCAGGTTTAGCCTTTCCTTGCCGTCCACCAGCAGCTTGAAAGCAATGTCCGTTCTTGGAATCGCTTTTTCAATAAAAGTCTGACGGCACAACATTGTTTCTGCGGAAGGTCGTTTTAAGAACATCCTCCTTGCAGGGAAATCATTGAAGAGGGATTCGGACTGCACAACGGTTCCTTTGGCAAGGTTTGCAGGACTCACTTTATGGTCTTTTGTAACACAGGCTTCTAATCTCCAAGATTCTCCTTGGCAGAACGATGTTATCTGCAATTGAGATACAGCTGCAATGGACGAAAGAGCTTCTCCTCTAAAGCCTAACGTGGAAAGGTTGAGTAAATCTTCTGCTTCACGGATTTTGCTGGTTGCATGGGGTTTAGCGCAGGCGAGAAGGTCTTCCTTTGTCATTCCTATTCCGTTGTCAACTATGCGGATCCTGTCTATTCCGCCGCCTGTGATTTCAACTTGCACAAAGTCTGCCCCAGAGTCCACGGCATTGTCCATAAGTTCTCTCACTATGGCACAAGGGCGATCTATTACTTCCCCGGCTGCTATTTTGCGGGCTACTTCAGGCGGAAGGGGTCTTACGGGTTTACGAATATTGTTTGCGTTTTCCATTCTTTATACGTTTTCCAGTCCAGAAAAAAGATCCAGTTCTGGTTTTGTAGTCGACTTCCCTTCTACGGGCGGTTGGTTCATGAGCATCTGGATTTTACCTTCAATTTTGTCCAGTTCTTTTTCCATGCCTTTTGCCAAAGCAATTCCTTCTTCAAAGTATTTCAAGGCTTGTTCCAAGGAAACGTCGGTTCTTTTTATGTCGTTTCCGATTTGCTCCAAGCGTTCAAGTTTTTCTTCAAAGTTTTTCATTTTGGTTCCTTGTGTTTCAAATTTATTCCACCCGTGCTACTATCTTGCCTGTAGCCGGGGTTATTTCAAGAATACGTCCTGTTTTTGTGTCTTTTGGAGAACGTATTATTTTTCCTGTTTCTTTGTCGCATACCACAGAATAACCTCTGGCAAGAATTGCCTTTGGGTTTGCCCCTTCCAGGTCTCTTTCAATGTTTGAAATTTTTTGCCGCATGTCTTTGCATCTTTGTAACATTGAATTCAACAAATCCTCTTTTGCCATGTCAAACCTATGCAGAAGCGGTTGCTGAATTGTGCGGAACCGTAGTTCCAGGGATTCTTGCGTGAACATCTTTGCCAACAGACGCATTTTTTCCACTTTTGCCATAGTCGTTTGATGTATGTCGTTTTTTAAGCTGAAGATAACCTGTGAAATATCAGAAAGCATTGGACACGCCAATTCGCTGGCGGCAGAAGGCGTGGGGGCCCTTATGTCCGCGGCAAAGTCG
>JAZSMM010000212.1:0-4086 GCA_045535895.1 Treponema sp. | reverse complement strand
CGTCGCTGGGACCCACTTGCCTTCCCCCACGTTACATGCAGCCACGTTTACATGGTACGACTTCATGTTTTGTTTGCATGGTACGTGAGGGCGGCTGCTTTTTACTACCCTTGCGTCCTGCCCCTGCTTTTGTTATACTGTTTTCATAATTTTTTGTAAGGAAGAAATCATGGCTCATTGTATAGTTCCAGAAGCAGAAGCAATCTTGGACAAAGAATTCCCAGTTTTGGACAAAGGTTTTGTTCGTTTGGTTGATTACTTTGGAGGGGACTCCCGTATTGTTCAGTCCGCGCGTGTTTCGTACGGGGAAGGAACAAAAACAGTACGAGAAGATGGTGCCTTGATTGATTATTTGCTGCGCAACGAGCATACTTCTCCCTTTGAGCAGGTTGTTCTTACTTTCCACATAAAAATGCCTATTTTTGTTGCCCGTCAATGGGTTCGCCATAGAACAGCTCGTATGAACGAAATTTCTGGGCGTTATTCTGTCATGCGCAATGAATTTTATGTTCCTGCCACGGATGATGTTGCCCTTCAAAGCACGGACAATAAACAAGGTCGGAGCGAAGATTCTGTTGACCCAGCGTATGTACAGCATGTAAGGCAGCTTTTAGAAAAAGGTCAGCAAAACGCATACGACACATACACGGAGCTTGTGGACTCTGGTTTGGCCCGTGAAATTGCTCGTGTAAATCTTCCTCTTTCACTTTACACTGAAATTTACTGGCAATGCGATCTTCATAACTTGATGCATTTCTTGAAACTGCGTTTAGACGGTCATGCCCAAAAAGAAATTCGTGATTATGCAAAAGTTATTTTGGATTTGACAAAAAAGGTTGCCCCCATGGCTATGCAGTCTTTTGAAAACCATGTTATGGGCGGAGTGTCATTTTCTTGTGAAGAATTGGATGCGTTGCGTTCTGTTTTGGACGGCAAGGACAACCCTTTAACTGGAAAAAAACTGGAGCGTTTTCACTCAAAAGTTTTTAGCGGAATCCAAAAATAGTACTTGTTTCTATTGTTGCTTTGTTGCTGCCGCCTTTAGGCTGTGTACAAACAAGGCGTTTTGGTCGGTTCTTTCAGGAACGGAAAAAATAGGACTACCGTCATCTGCCATTCTGCATGGCGGAATGTCGCTGTTGCTGTATGCGGGGCTGTTTTTGTCCGAAATCCACCAATGCAATACAGAAACTGCTGCCAACGTGTATTTCAAAAGGTTCAAGTTGTTTGCCCTTCCGCCTTCTTTTTGGCGTTTTGCTCCAAGCAGAACATCTATTCTTTGAGATACAACATTTGGAATGTCAAATTTATATGGTTCCATTATGGTTGGAAATTCCTGCAACTGAGACCCACTTTTTATGGCTGCATCGGCAGCGGCCGTTATTCTTTTTAGTTCGCTTACTAAAAGTGCGGTTCTTGTTGAAAGGGAACGCATCTTGGATTCGTTGGAAGGCTTTTCCAACAACAATTGCTCAAATTTTAAGAGAGGAAGATAGTTGTAGAATGTGTGCCATTGCATGTTTGAAATAAGCCGTTTGCCGTACTGGGTGTATGCGAAATCCTTTTGAGTGTACAATTTGTTTACATAATCCTTTAGATATGGTGCATATAGTTTGTCAAAGAGAGTTTCCCTGTATGCGGACCAGTCGTTCATTATTTGCATCACAGAGTCAGCTGTTATGGACTGGTGGCGGTCGTTTTTGCTGGAATCGTCTGTAAACCCAATGTTTCTGCAACCTTCCAGCAAATCCTCTATGATTTTTATCAATATGATTGTTATCTGCAAAGGATTCTTTGGAGAAACCAAGTTAAGCCCGTCTTGAAAGTTGTACAGCGGTTGGTAGAACGGGTACATGTCAGGGAGTTCGTTTATGGAAATCCATCCTGCTCCTGGAAAAATCCTGTCCAATACTTTTAGTCCGGATTGAACCAATTCTGTTTCACGTTTTTCCGCTTCTTTTTGCTCTTTTTCTTTGTTAATTTGTTCTTCCGTTTTTTGCGGGGCTTGTGGCGCTGGTATGGGTTCCGCCGGTTTTTTTGAGGGGATAAGCACATCATATTTTGTTATCCCCAAAAAGCTGAATATTTTTGTGACGTTTTTGGAAAAAAATGTTTGAAAATCCATGAATTCTTGACTGCACATACGCATGAGCAATGGATACAGACCTCTTGAAACCCGACTGTTTATATACGCCCATTCCGTGGAGATGTCTCTGACAACGGCCAGCATGCGCTCTTTTGCTACATCCTGATATTGGCTAAGTTCTGTTCGTATGCTTTGGAGTAATTCCAGTGATTTTGTGTCGCCCATGAAATATATCGTAAGAAGCACTTTATACATCTGCCGTATGAAAGGAATCATCATGGAAATTGTGACGTTCGACGAGTTTCTTTCCAATTCATTGTACAGTTCGGTCACTTCGTTCAACGGCCAGTTGCTGACAACTTTGAGGAAGCGATACCTGTTGTCGTCGTTTGTAACGACTTTATTGCGATAGGATTCTGGTGTTAAAGACAAAAGTTCTTTTACACGGGCATTAAGGTTTTGCAGGCGGAGTATGTATGCTTTTAGTGTGATTGAAACAAATGATGGCATGACTTTTTCCTGTCCGCCGTTTGCCCAAGAGGCAAAGAAATTGAATATTCCGTAGTTCTGTTTTATTTTATAGTCGGGAGACATCATCAACTTGTCCATCTTGGCTCTTTCCTTTGAGGACAATGCAGGAAGGACATCTTTTTTTATTGCAGTTTGTTCCTCTTTTTCTTGGACAGCAGAAGGTACTGCGGCACTTTGTCTTTGGCTGGGTTGCTCTTGTTTTTTGTGTCTGCGCTCTTTGCGTTCTCCGCTTCTCAGGTCTTTTGTTTGAATTGCCGTTCTGACTTTTTTCAAGGCGGCTTCGTCTATGGGTGCGGATTTTTCAAGGCCTATTTCACCTCCAAGTATTTTTGTCATTTTCAAGGCTTCTTCTTGGTCGATTGTACCGATGTTTTTTCTGGTTTTATCCAACTCGCCTGGTTCATAACGATATGCAGGTTGTTTTGGTATGTTCTGTTCTTCCATGTCTATGCCTCCTTGCCGGTCTATAAGCGCATCATTTGTTTGCGTACTATTCCTGGAAAATCTTTGAATGTTATAAATTCTCCGTCTTTTGTTTGAACTTTGCCAGAGAAAGTTCCGTATATTGAATGGCTTTGTGTGCGCAGAATAAAAATGCTCAAAGTTCGTGAATGGTTTGAAATCGGCGTAAAGGACAAGTCAATCATGTTTTCTGTGTCTTGGATAATCCATTTGCCTTTTATGCCGAAAGGATAAGTCATTGTAACAGGGGGCAATGGGGTAAGTTGGTCGTCGCAAAGAAGAACGTTTTCGTTGTAGGCATCTGCATTTACCGCCCTCAAGGAAGTGGACTTTATGCTAAAGGAAACCTGCTTGTCGTTTATAGTTCCGGCTGCTATTGCGGATATGGATTTTGTTCTGAGTTTGTAATAGGCACGTGTGCTTTCAATCAATGTGCTTCCTTTTTCGTCGTGATTTACCTTGCAATCTTTTTGACCAGGTTCTTGCAATGTCATGCTCCCTGCAAAGGGCGCACTCCTAATCCACATCGCACGGCATCGGCGCATTGTTGGAGCCGGCAAAACCGCAGAAACGCAACCACTTTTTTCATTCAATGTCGCATTGAATGCGGCGGATATGGCCGGCCGCGCTGAATCTCCTTTCAGTTTGAAGATGGTAGAAATGCACTTGCGTTTTACATCCCAGCTGATTCTGATGTAGCGGTTTGCCTTGAAGGAAATACAAATTCCGTTTTCCGTCTGCTTGGGTATAAGCCGTTTGCGAGGACCGATAACGGACCTGTATGCCAATTTTCGGGATGTGGGTTTTTCCCAGATGACCACTTCTACATGGCCAAAAAGTCTTGCATCAAAAAAATCTATTGTTCCTATGTATTCATCCGTGTTGAACACAAACAAAAGGGAGCTGCGGATACGCAAGTCTGTTATGAACGTGGGCAGCGGAAGCACGCCGAAAGGACGGGCAACCCCACGAATGTCAAGCCGCTTGGGTGCGGGGAAGTCGGAGGC
>JAZSMM010000127.1:0-1937 GCA_045535895.1 Treponema sp. | reverse complement strand
TTCCGACAATGCAATGATGGTGGTAGGCGTGTCCTAGTTCGTGGGCAAGGGTTGTTACGTCGCTGAATGTGCCTGTAAAGTTGGAAAGCACACGAGAAACTCCTTGTGCAGGAAAATCTATGCAGTAGGCACCGCCCACTTTGCCTTTGCGGACTTCTGCGTCAATCCACCCGCTGTCAAATGCATTCAGGGCAAATTCCCCCATGTCTTTGGAAAAGGAAGAAAACCTCTCTATTATATATTCCTTTGCTTGTGAAAAAGTCCAACCTTCCATTTTTATTCCTTGGTTGGATTCTGTAGGCAGGTCTTTTTTTTCTGGTACAGGCAAGGGGGCAAACAAATCGTAGAAGGCACAACCGTTAGTGGTTTTGTCTATGCAAGTAGTGTTTTTTGTTGCCTTGAGGATTCTACCTTTCAGTTTGAGGTAACGCCTCCATAATGGGAGAGAGTCTTCTATTGCGCCGATTAAGGCGTTCAAAGTCGTCCTGTTCATTCTGGAAGAAGCCAAAGCTCGATCTATCGCTTGGTTCCAATGCCGACGGCGGTTTAGTGTTACGGTAGAGCCTTTCAGGTTGTTCAATGCCGCCGCAATTGGAATTTCCACGTTTTTAAGCAGTTTGATTTCCGTCTGCCATGCCGTAAATCGGGTTGCAGCGTAGGGACTGTAGGCTTCATTTCGGATTTGGTTGAAAGTTTTGTTTGTGGTGGAATCCGCCAAATTGGAAATGACTTGTTCATGCAGTCTTCCCCAAGCGGCGGCTCCCGTTCTTTCCAAGTCGTCGGCGAGCTGCTCTTCGCAGGAAGACATTCTATGTCTGCTGTCTTCTAGTTCTTGTTGAAGGATATAGCGGTATTGTTCAAATTGTGGAAAACTTGTGTAAAAAGTGGATAAATCTTGTTGCTTTGTGGATAAAATCTGTTGAAAACTCAGCGACTGTGAACTTGTCCTAAGAGAAAGTTCTTCCAGACGTGAAAGATTGTTCAAAAAAACGGTGTTGGTTGTGTCTGTGGAATAGCTAGAATAAGCATAAGCATTTAGCGATTCTTCCAAAGCTCCGAGCTTGTTGGAAAGTTCCAGGTATTTTGCAAGCCATTGGGAGAAATCTGTGTCTTGAGCGGTTTTGTCTGCAAGCAAATCGTCCATCTTGTCCATGCTGACTGTATATTTTTCTATAGCTTGCTTGTAGTCGTCTTTATCAAACCCGGAATAGATTGAAGTTAAATCCCATCTTGGAACAGTATTTGTGTTTTTGTTTGCCATGCATCACCTCGTAACAATATAAAATTATATCGAAAGATACGTACATGAGCAATGTTTTGTACATTATATGTTCTTAATCCATAGTAATTTTGATGAGGTTTAAACAACTTGATGCCAATTTATAGATGATGGTCGGATTTAATGTTATGGTAGAAGAAAGCAATAAATGATTGATATTTCTAATATTTTCAATTTACTTGATATAGAATACTTTTTTCGGTAAAATACAGAACATATCTTTTATTTAAATTTACAAACTATTTTTGAGAGGTAGATACAAAATGAGTTTTGATATTTCCAAAATGAGGAATATCGGTATCAGTGCCCACATTGACTCAGGCAAGACGACTTTGTCTGAGCGCATCCTTTTTTACTGCGACAAAATTCATGCAATCCATGAGGTGCGCGGAAAAGATGGTGTAGGTGCTGTTATGGACAACATGGAGCTGGAACGTGAACGAGGTATAACAATCCAGTCTGCATCAACGCAGGTTCAGTGGAAGGACTATACGATTAATGTTATTGACACTCCAGGTCACGTAGACTTTACTGTAGAAGTAGAACGTTCCTTGCGTGTTCTTGACGGAGCAATCCTTGTTCTGTGTTCGGTTGGTGGTGTTCAATCGCAATCCATCACCGTTGACCGCCAGTTAAAAAAGTCGGATCGTAGCCATGT
>JAZSMM010000027.1:0-4114 GCA_045535895.1 Treponema sp. | reverse complement strand
AAATATGTTTACTCAGACAACTACACAGATGCAAACGCAAAGCGTTGGTTCAAACTTGCTAACGGATATTTCCAGAGAGGATTGATTGACCCAGCTTCTTTCACAGACAACCGCGACCAATACTATGCAAAAATTGCTCAAGGTCGTGTGCTTGGTATGTTCATCCAAGGATGGCAGTTCCAAGGTGAAGCTGAAAATACTCTCAAGTCAAGCGGAAAGTATAACAGGACATACGCTCCACTTCCTATAGTATTTGACGAAAGTGTTAAACCTCATTACCGTGACATCACAATTCCTAACATTCGTCGTGGATACGGGTTCACAACAAAATGCGGTGAAGAAAAAGCCATCAAAATCCTTAAATTCATGGATGCTATGTTAGAAGAAGAAAACCAAAAAATCCTTCAGTGGGGATTTGAAGGTCAAGACTGGCAGAAAGATTCACAAGGTCGTCCTTCCAGAACTCAAGCACAAAGAGACCAGCAGGCAGACAACAACTGGATTCTTCACAACAAAGCAACATTGTGGTTTGAAACCGCTCCAAAAATGGAAGGTTCTTTCTCTGACGGATATGCTACTGTTATGGACAACCAGCCATGGGAATTCCAAGCAGGTGCAAAGCCAGAAGACCTTGAACTTTGGAAAGCTTATGATGTAGCTTCTTATGCTGCTCTTATGGATAAAAATCCGCCACCAAATGCCGGTTGGTATCCAATGTGGCAAGAAGCTGCTCCAGATGGATCTGCTGCCGCTTTGGCAAAGAGCAAGATGGAAACAGTTCAAAGAAGACTTCTTCCAGATATGATAATGGGTAGGCCAGCTGATTTTGAGGCTAAATGGAATGCATATGTAGCAGAAATGAAAGCTGCCGGACTTCAAGACTTTGTTGATTTCATGCAAGAAAAACTTGATATTCGTGTTAAGAAATTCGGTGGATTTCCCAAATAATCTACAGAATTAATTGCTAACTTGATAGCGGATGTACGGTTTGCAAAATGCAAGCCGTACATTTTTCTTGAATTTACAAGGTATTTGTATGAAGAAATCTGCGGTTATAGAAACTAAATTAATGCAAAAAAGTTTTTGGCGTTCATTGGGTAAGCAAAAGCAGCTTATCATAATGTCCCTTCCTTTCGTATTGTATGTTATTTTGTTTAAATTCGTTCCCTTGACGGGCTGGTCCATGGCTTTCCAAGATTACAAACCTGCAAAGTCATTTGCGGACCAAAACTGGGTGGGGTTGAAATGGTTTTCGTTTCTTTTTAAGGACAAAGAATTCCTTTTGTCTTTGAGAAACACCGTTTGCATGAGCCTTTTGAGTACCGTTTTAGGTTATATAACGGCTATAACAATTGCTATATTGTTAAATGAAGTGAGAACTATTGCCCTGAAGCGGTTTGTTCAAACTGTGTCGTATTTGCCGCACTTTTTGTCATGGGTAATTGTAACAGGTCTGGTTGCCAATGTTCTTTCTGTGGAAGATGGAATTTTAAATAATATATTGCTAAGGCTTGGCTTTATTGAAGAGCCTATATTGTGGCTTTCTGTTCCAAAATATTTTTGGCACATTATTGGATGGACTTATGTTTGGAAGGAAGTTGGATGGAACACAATCGTTTATCTTGGTGCAATGACCGCCATAGATCCTTGTTTGTACGAAGCCGCACAAATTGACGGTTGTGGACGACTACGAAAAATTTGGCATATTACTTTGCCGGGAATTAAACCGACTATCATTATTATGATGATTATGAGCGCAGGACACATTCTTGACGCAAACTTTGAAATGCCTTTCTTCCTACAGAACGGTATGATTCAAGAAGTTGCCACAACAATAGATATTTATGTTTTGAAATACGGCTTTAAACTTTTCAATTTCTCGCTTGCGACAGCCGCTGGTATATTCAAGAATGTTGTGAACATCCTTTTATTGGTGTTGGCCAACTACATTGCAAAAAAAGCTGGTGAGGAGCGTTTGATATGATGAAAGCAAAAGGTGAATATGCACTGGCAAAGAAACATACAAAAATTGCCGATTTGATTTTTAATTATTTTAATTTTGCAATGCTTTTGGCTTTGGTGGTTGTTACTCTATATCCTTTCTGGAATACGATTGCAATTTCTTTTAACGATGGGTTGGATTCCATCCGTGGAGGAGTCAAGTTGTGGCCAAGGATATTCACATTGCAAAATTACAAAGCATTGTTTACCACGGGGCAGATTTTCAATGCGTTTCAAATTTCTGTTACAAGGACGATTCTACAAACTATTTTGAGTGTTTTCTGTACGAGTATGCTGGCCTATGCTCTAAGTCGCAAGGAATTTGTAATCAGAAAGCCTCTAACATCCATATTGGTTGTGTCCATGTATGTCAGTGCAGGTCTTATCCCTAACTATATGCTGATAAGAAATTTGGGATTGCTCAACAAATATGCTGTTTATATTGTTCCGAATTTGATTGACGTTTTTAACTTTATCCTTGTGCGAACATATATCAACGGACTGCCTGACAGTTTTGTTGAATCCGCTCGTATAGACGGAGCAAATGAATTCAAGATTTTCTTGCGAATCATTATGCCCATTGTTACTCCTGCTATTGCGATGACCTGTTTGTTCGTTGCTGTTGGTGCTTGGAACAGTTGGTTTGATACCTACCTTTATGCTTCTGGTAAAACAAATTTGCATTCTTTGCAATACGTTCTTATGCAATTCTTGCAGTCGAGTCAGAACCAAAGTAACTCTGCGGCAGATGCTAATGCTATGGCTGTGGCGGCTGCCTCAGGTTCCCTTTCTGCAATGGTTACACCCATTAGTATAAGGGCTTCTATTACGGTAGTAGCGACTTTACCGATTTTGGTTGTTTATCCGTTCTTGCAAAAATATTTTGTTGTGGGTATGACGATTGGTGGTGTAAAAGAATAGTTTCATTGCAGGGATTTTTTCTAAAGCCTCCTATGCTTATGGCTGTCCATATTTTGGGCAGCCTTTTTTATGTCTGGGCAATTCCACGTAAATCAGACAGGTATTTGTATCCCTTGCGTTTCATAAACAAAGTGATGCCGTCTATTATTTCACCCATGCATGCAGGATTGGCAAATGTTGCTGTCCCAACTTGGATTGCGCTTGCTCCTGCCATTATGAATTCTACTGCATCCTGCCAGCAACTTATTCCCCCCAAGGCAATTACTGGAATCCGTTCTTTTTCTGGCAGCCGGTTCATGTCTTGTACAACATCATAGACAAGGCGCAGTGCAAAAGGTTTTACTGCAGGGCCAGAAAGTCCTGCACGCACATTGTCAAAGAGTGGTCTGCCTTTTTCTATGTCTATGGCAATTGCCTGTACTGTGTTTATCAGACTGACAGCATCTGCGCCTGCTTTACGAACGGCTTGCGCCACAGAAATGATGTCCGGGGCATTTGGTGAAAGTTTTACGATGAGCGGTTTATTTGGTGCGGCTTTTTTTACTGCCGATGTAACTTCTGCGGCTGCATTTGGTTCAAGGCCGAACGCCATGCCACCTGCTTTTACGTTGGGACATGATATGTTCAACTCTATCATTGGAACATTGCTGCATGACAAAAGGCTTGCCCCTTCTGTGTAAGACTCTATAGAGGAACCAGAAAGATTTGCGATTGCCACCGGTTTTAAGCTCAACATTTGCGGAAGCTCATTTGCTATAAAATGTGGAATACCGGGATTTTCCAGCCCTATTGAATTTATTATTCCAGATGGAGTCTCGCACAGGCGGATTCCTGTGTTTCCGGGGCGACTTTCCAAAGTCAGTCCTTTTGAGCAGATTCCTCCTAGACGATTCACTTCTGTTAAAGGTTCATATTCTTTGCCGTACCCAAAAGTACCAGAAGCGGCTATGACTGGATTTTCAAAACGGACACCCGCTATTTCCACGGACAAATCCGGTTCTTCTTTGTTTTTTTGCAAAGAAAGTGAGACGTAGGATTTCGTTGGTTCTTCTTTGGCAAAGACAAGTTCTTCTCCAAAGAATACAGGGCCGTCTTTACAGACGTGCTTATAGGTATAGCCCTGCTCGTTGGGGCTTACTGCCTTGCAGGCGCAGACAAGACATGCGCCTACACCGCAGCCCATACGTTCTTC
>JAZSMM010000096.1:0-2007 GCA_045535895.1 Treponema sp. | reverse complement strand
TTGGCCTCCGACTTCCCGTACACAAATCCGTTGTTCGTAACAAGGAGTGTTACGGGAAAGGCCATGGAATTTGCGTTCAAATCCATTATCACCTGCGAGTTTTTTTCCAGTTGTGCCTGAAGAGCCTCTGCCTTTGCTTTTTCTTCTTCCGTAGCGTTCTCTGCCACTTCCGTTGATTCGTATAAAGAATCGGAGAAATCCAGATGAACCAGAACAAAGTCTTTTTCTGCGTTGCCTAGGAAATCCTCTGTTTCAAAAATAGACGTGCGTATGTTTGTACTTACGCCGTCCCAGTCTTCTCCGCTTACAAAAAGAAGTATGTTTTTGTTCTGTTTGTCAGCCAGTTCTTTTGCCTGGTCGTAGTCGGACAGCCAGCCGTTTTCTTTTGTTCCGCATGAAGTTGCCGCCAATACCGTAATAAAGCATAAAAGTGTTGCTGTGAAAAAAGTCTTGGAACATTTCATTGTTTAGTTCTCCTTAAATAAAAATATACGAAATTTAGATGAAGTATGATACACCTGCCGCAAAAATGTTCTGACAGTTGCTGCCCTTTGTTCTTGTGCATTCGTCTGTCACATTTTTCAGCAAATCATAACTTTTCCCAAGGTTTTCTATTCCTATTGTTCGTTCGCTGTGTCCCATTTTCCCAAGTACGCGACCGTCGGGGCTGGTCATTCCTTCGATTGCATATGCCGAACCGTTGGGATTGTCTGGTTCAGTTGTTACAGGAACGCCGTCTTCGTTTACGTACTGAGTAAAAATCTGTCCGTTTTGGAACAATTCTTGTGCCAATTTTTCACTTATGACAACACGTCCTTCACCGTGGGAAATGGGAACAAGGTGGGTTTCTGTTTTTAGCACAGATTCATGGTTTGCCCAAGGTGAAGTTGCAGCTACCATTCTAGTTCTGCTTACACGTGAAATGTGGCGACCGATTGTGTTGTAAGTAAGAGTTGGCATTTCTTCTGATGGTTCAAGAATTTTTCCGTATGGAACAAGACCTGTTTTAATCAATGCCTGGAATCCGTTACAAATACCTAATACCAATCCATCACGTTTTTCTAACAATGACATTACGCCGTCACGAATGCGTGGTTCACGCAATACGTTTGCAATGAATTTTCCAGAACCGTCTGGTTCATCTCCAGCAGAGAATCCACCGGATAAAGCCAAAATCTGAGCTTCTGAAAGTTCGTTTGCAAGTTGTTCAAGAGATTCCGCCAAAGCCTGAGGAGTATTGTTTCTGAATACAAGAATCTTTGTGTCTGCCCCTGCTAATTTGAATGCTCTTGCCATGTCGAACTCGCAATTTGTTCCGGGGAAAACAGGCAGCAGGACACGTGGCTTTGCAACAGATTTTATCGCTTTTGCAAAATCTTTTTTACCGCTACGTGCAATATCAAGAGATTCGTGGCAGTTCATTGCAAATTCAGGATATGAGTCTTCTGGTTTTGCGCTAGAAACAGGAGGGAAAACTTTTGCTAAAGTAGATTCCCAGTCATTTTCAAGTTCTTTCAAAGAAATAGACATTGCAGGTAATTTTGAAGAACTGATTGCAATTGCCTGTTCTTTTTGTGTTTTACCAATCAATGTAATATTTTCTGCTGAAAGCCCTGCGTTTTTAAGTTCTTCGCAAGTTAATTCTTTTTCTGTTTCAATGATGATGCTTCCATATCTAGGAATGAAAAGTGCTTCCGCTGTGTTTGAATCATCTTTATCCGCAATTCTGGAAGCTGAAATTGTTGTTAATTTAACACCAACTTTGTTTCCGAACGCCATTTTTGTTACGGCTTCTGCAATACCGCCAACACCAACAGGATAGGCCGACTTGATTTTTTCATTCAAGTTGTAAATTGCAGTTGCGTTCTGACAGAATACGTTCAAGTCCGGAGCAAGTTCTTTTGAGTATGGGATGGAAACCAAATATACGCAGTTGTTTGCGCCAGTGAATGAACCTGATTTAATGCGGTTTGCTTCGTCTGTTGTTACAGCGAAAGAAACCAGTGT
>JAZSMM010000256.1:0-1510 GCA_045535895.1 Treponema sp. | reverse complement strand
GCGAAGTAACAAATAGATAATTTTTTGCCTCACCGAAAGATTCGGCAGGTGTTTTTATAAGACGAAGAATCGGCTTGACCGTTCCAACAGCAACAGCCGTTATTACCACTGTAAAAAAAATATCCAACATCACATTCATTGCAACAGAGCGTCTTACGCCTGTGTCGTCTTTCGCCCCAAAACGCTGTGCCACAATAACGGCAAAACCAGAAGTGAGTCCCATGACAAAGCCCAAAACCAAAAAATTCATCGGACCTGTAGTTCCTACTGCGGCAAGAGCTTCCGTACCAATGTATCTACCCACAATAATCGTGTCAGCCATGCTGTACAACTGCTGGACAAGGTTTCCAATCAACAGTGGAATTGAATATAAAAAAATAAGCTTCAACGGCTCTCCGACAGTCATATCTTTGGAAGCACTTGAAGCATCTCTTGGTGCAAGACTAAATTTTATAGCCATATTCAACCTCGAAGGTCAAATTATATAAAAACAAAAAATATGTCAACATAGAACAAAAAAGGGGACGGAAAACCGTCCCTTAAATCAGGATTCAGGAAGTTCCTTTGCAACCTCGTCAAGGTGTTCCCTGGCTTGGATTATGTCTTTGAACTCCGCTTCTTCTATCACTTCTTTTTCAAGCAGACGGTTGGCAATATAGTCCATAACATCACGCTTGGATGTAAGCAATTGCATAACATGGGTGAACCGTTCCTCCATGATGCGCGCCAACTCTTCGTCAATGTACTGTTGTGTGGATTCTGAGTATTCCCTGACCAAAGTTGGTGAATCCGACCCGTATCCACCACCACGTTGGGAAAGAACGACATTGCGGAAACGGTTGCTCATACCATAATCCGTGAGGATGCTGCGTGCAATGTCCGTGGCTCGTTGCAAGTCGTTAGAAGCCCCTGTGGAAACTTCTCCAAAGGCAAGCAATTCCGCGGCACGACCACCAAGCAACACGTCAATTTCACCATAAAGTTCTTTTTCCGTACGCAAATACCTGTCTTCTTCTGGCATTTGCAAAGTGTAGCCCAACGCCGCCACTCCACGCGGAATTATCGAAATCTTATGAACTTTGTCAGCACCTTCCGTAAAGGCAGCAGCAAGAGCGTGACCCGTCTCATGGAAAGCCACAATTTTCCGTTCGTTTTCCTTGATGACACGGCTTTTCTTTTGCAACCCTGCCACCGCTTTTTCCACGGCCTCGTCGAAATCTTCCATGTTCACAAGTTTTCGCCCGGCACGAACCGCCAACAAAGCGGCCTCGTTCACTATGTTGGCCAAGTCCGCTCCTGCAAAACCAGATGTGGTACGGGCGATGGAAGCCAAATCCACATCGCTACCAAGTTTTACGTTTTTTGAGTGGATACGTAAAATCGCTTCACGCCCTTTGACATCGGGACGGTCAACCACAACCTGTCTGTCAAAGCGACCTGGACGCAACAATGCCGGGTCAAGGACATCCGGGCGGTTTGTGGCGGCAAGAAGAATCAAGCCTTTGGAACT
>JAZSMM010000246.1:0-1980 GCA_045535895.1 Treponema sp. | reverse complement strand
TCACCAAGTTCTTTCACGCTTTTTTCCGTTGCATAAACAAGGGAGTCCGCTTCGTTACGAACTTCCACACGCTCGCGTTCTTTTTTATCGGCTTCTGCGTTGGCTTCAGCTTCTTTAACCATTCTGTCAATCTCACTTTCGCTAAGACCACTAGAACTTTCAATACGCACAGACTGTTCTTTTCCTGTTCCCAAATCTTTCGCAGAAACATGAACTATACCATTTGCATCAATGTCGAATGTCACTTCAATCTGAGGCACACCGCGGGGAGCGGCTGGGATTCCAACTAAATCAAAACGTCCCAAAGTTCGGTTTTGACTGGCCATCTCACGTTCACCCTGTAGCACATGGATGGAAACGGCGGTCTGACCGTCAGCAGCGGTGGAAAAAATCTGGCTTTTGCGAGTAGGAATAGTTGTATTCCTTGCAATAAGACGGGTGAACACACCGCCCATTGTTTCTATACCCAAAGAAAGAGGTGTTACATCAAGCAAAAGAACGTCTTTCACGTCACCACCAAGGATACCACCCTGGATGGCAGCACCAACTGCAACGGCTTCGTCAGGGTTAACACCCTTAGAGCCTTCTTTGCCGAACAATTCCTTTACAACTTGCATTACTTTTGGCATACGAGTAGAGCCACCAACCAAAAGCACTTCGTCAATTTTATCCGCAGAAACACCTGCGTCCTTCAGGGCTTTTCTACATGGTTCTTTTGTACGTTCAAGCAAGTCCTCCGTCATCTGCTCAAATTTAGCACGAGTCAAGGACTTTTGAAGATGCTTTGGGCCAGATGCATCCGCAGTGATAAAAGGAAGGTTGATCTCCGTACTTGCAACTGCGGAAAGTTCAATCTTGGCTTTTTCCGCTGCCTCGCGTAAACGCTGCAAAGCCATCCTGTCTTGCGACAAATCTATACCTGTATCTGCCTTGAATTCATCCACAAGCCAGTTAATTATACGGCGGTCAAAATCATCGCCACCCAGATGTGTGTCCCCGTTAGTGGACTTGACCTCAAATACTCCGTCTCCAAGTTCAAGGATTGAAATATCAAACGTTCCACCACCAAGATCGTAAACAGCAATGGTTTTTTCCGACTTTTGATCTTTATTGAACCCATATGCCAACGACGCCGCTGTAGGTTCATTGATTATTCGCTTGACGTCCAAGCCCGCAATTCTTCCGGCATCCTTTGTCGCTTGTCGCTGAGCATCATTGAAATAAGCGGGGACAGTAATTACAGCCTCGGTTACGGATTCCCCAAGATAATCCTCGGCGGTCTTTTTCATTTTTTGCAAAATGAACGCACTGATCTCCTGCGGGGAGTATTCTTTTCCTTCAATATCAATACGAACGTCCTCCCCATGGTCCACAACTTTGTAAGGCACCATCTTTGCCTCACCGCTAAGCTCGCTGTAACGATGACCGATAAAACGCTTGATTGAATACACGGTGTTCTCCGGGTTTGTTACCATCTGGTTTTTTGCAGGTTGTCCTACAACACGTTCACCTTTGGCAGTAAAACCGACAATTGAAGGAGTTGTACGTCCGCCTTCAGAGTTTTGTATGACTACCGGCTCCCCACCTTCCATAACGGCTACGCAGGAATTTGTTGTTCCCAAGTCAATACCAATGATTTTTCCCATTTGTGTTACTCCTATCCTTAAAATCCCGCTTGCAACGGGATTTCATAAAATTACTATTTTTCTGACTCTACAGAGCCATCCTTGTCAAAGGAAACATCAGCAGAACCATCCGGCATTTGAACCATCACTTTTGCATGGCGGATAACTCTTTCCTTCAACTTGTATCCCTTTAAATATACTTCCAAACACACCGGTTCGGCAACCGGACCACTTGAACTTCCTATGGCTTCATGGATGTTGGGATCAAAAACATCACCTTTTTGCCCATAGGCAACCAAGGTGTATTTGTTTAAGTCGGATCGTAGCCATGTCGTTCTGTGAGCCAAGGAGTTGG
>JAZSMM010000063.1:0-6774 GCA_045535895.1 Treponema sp. | reverse complement strand
ACACCAATATTCAGCTGTTCTATTTGCCACAGGTCGATATTTTTCTGCAAGAGTTTCATCACCCAATATTTCTATGGCAAGTTCTACGCCAGATTTTCCAACTATAACAGTTGACTCACCTCGTTCAAATTGAGAACAGATTTTTGAATCTAAAAACTTTTCATAAAAAAAAGACAAATCTTGTTCCAAATCATACACAGCAAAATCTATCATAGAAGCAAGATTATTTTGAGCTTTAGAAAGATAATTTTTATCGTAAGCGTGAATCATCTCCTTTTATCTCCTCATCAAGAATTTGGACAATATACAAATCACCACGCTGTCGTTTGTTTTTTTCAACATCAAAATACTGTCGACGTGCAAGTTTATCCCTAGATTCTTTTTTAGCAAACCATTGTGCAGCTTCTGCCTTTTCATATCCCATATATTGAATTGCATTAAAAGCCTTGCAACTTTTTATAACAAACTGCGTTCCAAGTTTTCCAAGTTTCATTGCATTTCCTAATTGTCTAACAGAAATTGCACCATTAATAAAATCTTGTGCAAAAGAAAAATAACTATCATCAGCACGGTAACCTGTAATAATGTCATAATCTTTATATGGTACATTAAAGTTTTTACAAAGATACTCTTTTGCTTCCATAGCCAGGGCATTATTAATATCAAAAGAACGATTTTCTAAAAGAATTACAAGCCAATGAAGAATTGTGTATTCACTACTGTTTAAATCAAGAAGAGAAAGACCTTCTGTTTCTATCTGATAGATATTTGCAAAACCGTCGTTATCTTTAGAAACTCCCTATTCTTTTGCCATATCCATTGTTTCTGTGCAATAAAAGCCAAGCCCATAATCATTACGAGATTTTCCATATCCAAAAAGAGGCTTTTCAATAATTTTATTTGAACCATGATAGATTGTTTTTATCATAACTTAATTATACTCCCAAAGGAGTATGAAAATCAAGAAAAAATCTCCTACAACCTCATTTCCTTTTTTACATATTCTTTTCAATGGGTCTTTTGTGTAAAATGTTTTCTTTAACAAATTACTTTACCCAAAAACATCCTTTTTGTATAATCACTTTGACGGTAACGGAATCCGGTTAAACTCCGGAGCGGTCCCGCCACTGTAAACAGAAAATGAACAATGCAAATGCCATTGCCCTTTAGGTGAGAAGGCGCATTGTCTGGTCAAACCATTCTGTAAGCCAGGAGACGACCGTCAAATCTCATCTTTTTCTTACATACCCGAGGAGGTTTGTATGCGTTCTAATTATTTTTATTTGTTTGGGCTGGTAATGTGTACATTGCTGGCATTTTTTGGCTGTTCTTTAGAAGAACCTTTTTCTGAATCAGATTTAAATTCAGGATTTGCTGATGGCGTGTACGTTAGCGATTATTGGGAAGTTTTAATCCGTGATGGTGATAGCGTAAAATACGGTTCCATTGATTCCGACTGGGATGGAAATGCCGACTGCGACGTGCCTGTCAATTTGGATTCTGAAATGACAGCAGAAACATTTACAGGTGAAATTGTAGAAGTTGTTTCTTACACAAATTACGACGTGTATTACATTCTATGTTCCAGTCACACGCCTTTTTCTGCAAGTTTTTTAGGTGACACAGGTATTGTGGATAGCCATGAAAATGCAAACTGCTTTGTACCTTTGATTGTGCAACCTATAGATGGCGGCGTGAGATTTGCCCAATATTATTCGGCTTATGGAATTTTAGCGGACAACAGTTCATGCTCTCAAGCGGTAACCTGTTTTGAAAACTTGACGTTAGCAAAAAAAAACGTGGAAGAAATGGATGAACCAATGTTTTCCACGGGAATTAGGCAACCATGAAAAAATACCTAGCCACCTTGGCATTCGTCTTGCAGGTTTTTTTCATGATGGCGAACCCGTACAATTCGTCCAGATGGCTTCCCAG
Organism: Treponema sp.; assembly: GCA_045535895.1. Taxonomy (GTDB): domain Bacteria; phylum Spirochaetota; class Spirochaetia; order Treponematales; family Treponemataceae; genus Treponema_F. The sequence goes on along the minus strand of JAZSMM010000063.1, from coordinate 4,839 downwards.
GTACAATCCTCCTACAAAACAAGAAACCGACTATGAACAAAAAGACGACCATATAGAAACACAAGAAAACGCACCACAAAAGCCACAAGAGCAACCTTCTTTGCAAGAGGACAAAGCAGACAAAATTTCTTTACAGCCTCAAATTACTAAACCCAACTTTGACAAAGAAATAGAAGTTGCCAACACCGCCCTGAATTCCATAAAAAACGCAGGTTTTTCCGTACAAAACAATGAAGACTTGCTTGTACGTGGACAGGTTGCCCGTACAACAAATGTATACATTGACGGCATTCTTTCTAACGACCCGTTGACAGGTGAATTTGACTTTGGTCTTTTGGACTGCCTTGAAATTGAATCCATCAAAATTGTGGAAGGCGATGTTTTTTCCCCTTACAATCATTGTGCTTCTATTTACATCACCACGAAGGCACAAAAAGGCTTTAAGTTGGAATCGGTCACAACCTCCAACTTTGCAAAGAAAGCTGTTTGGTTTTCGGACAACTATGCAAAGGCTTCCTATGGATTTAGCCTTGGAAAAGTTAATTTTACAGCTTCTGTGGCTGGGCAATACAACCAAAACAAATTCTATTACAAGCCTTTGGGAATAAACAAATATGAACAAAAATATTCCCTTTGGCAGGACAAATACAACAGCATAGGAACGGCTGTTCAATTTTTTATTCCAACGGCAACGGGTAAAATTTATTTTAGGGACACAAATTTTTCAACAGATTATTTGGCTTCAGCCTATTTTACTTTTGGCAAGGCAAACGCAGGGACTTCGGTTCAGCACACAAAAATAGAAGGCGGCGGTTTTTCTTCTGTCGTCGCAACGGCTTCAACAAACATTATGTTGCCTTTAGGTTTTTGTGTTGAACCAAAGGCAAATTTTGAATTAGGCCACATAGAAACAAAACTAGGCGGCCAGTTTGACGTGTCGTGCTTGCTTTTGACAAATGCAAAGTGGACGACAAATAAAAAGATTTTTTTTGAAGTTGCAATAACACCAAAAATTTATTTTTCGGATTTCGGGATTATACCGTCTGGTGCAAGTTCGTTGACTTTTGGTATAAAAAACCACGGAATCCAACTAAAAGCAGGCCTTTTGTACTGCAAACCCAATCTGCAGCAACTTTATTGGCAGGATGGCGTTACAAATTACGTGGGAAATCCTAACTTAAAGAGTGAAAGCGGTTGGCACACGGAACTGGATTATTCTTACACTGGAACTTTTTTAAAAATTTCTTCTGCTTTTTATTTTACCAGAGTTGTGGACAGTATTCACGCTGTGCCTTTTAAAGATGCAATCCGCTATGAAAATTCCAGCAAAGGCGTTTTTTTTGGAGGAACGATGAGCGTGGACATTTTTCCTTGCGAAAGGTTTTCTTTAATCATAAAATATGAAAATGTAAATCCATTTATTACAGAAGACTTAAAAGTGGACAGCAAGGACAAACAAATCATGTGGACTTATCGCCATAGAGTTTGGGCAAAAGCTGCCTGTGACTTGGGATTTGCTTGCATTTCGCTTTCTGGCGAATATGTGGGAAAACGCCCTTCCTCAAACACAAACCAAATGTGGATTCCACAATATTTTCTTGCAAAGGCAGGTGTTGAAGTTCCGTTTAGGTGGGGGAAATTTTCCACAGATTTCACAACCTCTTTTGGAAAGCCTTGGCAGGAAACCACCCTTGAACCCATGCCAGAAAACCAGTTGTCTTTTCAAATCCAGATTCACCCATGAAAATGGTTACATGGCACGGCTTTCAGATTTTGCCTATGCACATATGGAGCAGGTCTTTGAATGCATCATTTTATCTTTATTTCTGGGAAAACTTTTTCTAAATATTCATTGTAGTTTCGTTTGGCGGTTTCTTTCAGTTCTGTGCAGATTTCCTTGCATATCTGCCCGTCAATGTCCGTGGGAAGAAAAAATTTAAAAATGTCTGTTTCCAACGCTTCTGAAAGCTGCGTGAGTGTTTTGTCGCTTGGCCATGCAAGGGAAAGCTCTATGCTTTTTACCATTGCTTCTGATATGTTCGCTTTTTCCGCAAGTTCAAACTGAGTAAGTTTTTTTGCCTTGCGCAATCGCTTTAAATTCATTGCCAGTCGGCTTTGGATTTCAGACTTCATAAGGATATTATCAAGACATTTTTAATGTAGTTACATAAAACCAGAATATACTTTAAAAAGGAAAATACATTGACAATATCTAAAAAGGATAATATCATTATACAAAATTGATATTATAGATAATATCAATACCTGTTTTTTAAATCTTCATTTAGGAGGCGAAAACATGAAAAAATTTTTGTTTGTATTTATGGCAATTTGTATGCTGTTTTCTTTTGTTGGTTGTGACAACGGTAACGGCGACAATCCCGACCAGGACATCTCCGACCCAGCAGGAACGGGCGGAAACGACCCAACGGTAAACAATTTTATTGGCAAATGGACTATGGACGGATTGTTTGTAACATGTGAAATTACAGAAACTGGTTTTACAACCATTGCCGATATTGATGAAAACAGGGAAGACGACGAAATTACCGGAACATATACATTAAGCAATGACAAAAGAACTGCTGTTGCAAGCTTTACATTAGGTGAAGAACCTATTACAGTGGAATTTGTTTTGTTGGAAGGTGAAACAGACGTTGCCACAATGGATTTGTCTGCTTTCCCAGGCATGGGAACGTCCACTTTTGTAAAACACAGAGAAGGTGATGTTGATATTACAGGAACTTGGACGAACAATACATATACAATAAATATTACAGAATCCAATTTTAACATACTTGGGCAAATAGGAAATTTCTCTTCCGGAACTGTAGAAAAAGACGGAAACTCTTTTATTTTATGGGGTTCAAATGACTTTGGTTGGACAGCATCTGGACTTCTTTCAAAAAATGGTAAAGCATATGTAAGCTATATTGATTTATCAGTTTTAGAAGAAAACGAAGATATCTCTGAGGTTCCATATGTTTCAGATGTTTTTACAAAATCCAATTAATTAATTATTTACATTTTAAGATTGTGCAAGGTTTTGAAAATCTTTGCACAATCTTTTTATGAGGAGGTTTTTATGAAAAACTTAAAAAAGACTTTGGGTCTTTTGGTGTTGGTTGTCGCAATGGCAATGATTCTTGCAGGTTGTGCTTCTTCTGCCGGGCTTACAGAAAGTCAGAAGGTGGGTGCAAAGAATTCCCCTGCCGTTCTCATGTCAATTTATGTTAGTCCCAAAGCGGAATACCATTTTCTTGATGATGACGCATGGGCAAAACTGAACGACGGAAAAATGAATCTTTCTGCTCCTGTAAGGGCAATTGCTTTGCCAGAAAATTTGGTTCAGGTTGCAGCACAAGAAGTAAAGACTGCATTAGAAACTGAAGGTGGTTTTACCTTTGTTCAGCAAGAACCTATAAACGAAGCATTGACAGAAGCAATAGAAAAGGCAAAGAAAAAATCTTCTTGGTCAAAGGTAAAGTCCGTGCTGAAAGGTGATATTGCAGGGTTGGCAGTAGATGCAGCAAGCAATCTTGCAGAGGGCGTTTTGACAGAAGCAATGGAAGAAGTAGGCTTTAAGCAATATACTTTGGTAAATCCAGCAGGTTACCTTCCTGTAACTCCGGAAACAGAAGATTTTTCAAAAGCGGCGGTCAAGGCTGCAAAAAAAGCAAAGGCAAAAGCCGCAAGTCTTGTTTATGTAACAGTTGAATTCGGTGTGCATGGAATAAAAGGCGAAGGCGTTCCTTACAAGGCATATTGTGTAACAAGTCTTTACATTACAGATACAGACGGCAACCTAGAGAAAACCGTAAAAGGTGCAGCTTTTTCTGCCCCTATGAACTACAAAGACTTCATTGCAAACCCGGCTTCTCTTGCAGAAAAATTCCCAATGTTGCTAAAGGAATCCGTGTTGCACACAGCAAGCAACCTTAACGCAAAAACCGGTTTGTTTGAAATCATTGTGCCAGAAGCGGACACAGACAAGTTGATTACAGACGGAAACTTTGGCTTCCATGACGCAAACAAAGTGAACATAAGCCACTTTTCAGAAGGCCCTAAGGACTAAACCTTAGTCGTTATCCCGGCCATGAGCGATTAAAACACGTTCATGGCTTTTTTTTATTAAGGAGATTTTTTTATGAACAAGGTTTTTAAGTTGTTTGCATTGACAATGATTTTGTGCGTAGGATTTTTTGCAGGATGTAAAGAGGAGGATTTGCCAGATGGTTGGCATACTATTGAAATTTCTGGTGAATATTTAGAAAGTGAAGGTGCAGTAGGTATTTACGTTGATGTTCCAGAAAATATTCCTTATGTTTATGTTACTCGCTATGATAGCATTGGACCTGACAATTATATTACCTATCAAATGCCATCTTATAGGGATAATCCTGACGATGAATCTGATTATACTACTACTCAACAATTACTTTCACCTGGTAAACACACAATAAAAGACCCTTACGTAAATGCAGGAAAATCTTACAAGTATTGTGTTGATTTTCCTTCAGAATCAGGCGATTGGTATGAATCACAGGATATAACTATTACTGTTCCTGCGGAGAGCAATAAAAACGATGACTTTGCAAATGCTACCGTCACAGGCTATAACTTAACATGGGATAAAGAAACTCATACATTTACATGGCAAACACCCCCAACTTTTACAGGGATTCCAGAAAACCTTGACGGAGATAAGGGGTTATCCGACGATTATAGCTTATACATTTGTTATGGAGAAAGTCCAGAAGGTGAACCACATCCAGCTAATATGTGGTATTCTTCAGGCAATTCATCCAATGTTTTTCACGAGTCCGTAACTCCTAAGAA
>JAZSMM010000137.1:0-3558 GCA_045535895.1 Treponema sp. | reverse complement strand
TGTTCCACGCAACAAAGGCGGGATTATTTCGTCCAATGCAGAAATGTCTCCGTTGCCAAAAATTCCGTCGGCTTCTGGCAAATCTTTGTAAAGGGTTTCTGCATAGCGTTGTGCCAGACAACCTGCCAAAAGGACTTTTGCGTTGGGGAATTTGGACTTCGCCTGCAACACTGCGTTCAGCGACTCTGTTTTTGCGCTTTGTATAAAACCACAACTGTTGACTATTATTATGTCTGCGTTGTCCTGTGTTTGCGTTTGCTCAAACCCCATGGCACGTAGACGTGCTACAATCAACTCGCCGTCTACTTGGTTTTTTGCGCAACCGTATTGGTCAAGAAAAAATTTAGTCAACGTTTATAACCGCCAACTTGTATGTGCCGTCAGAATCCCTAATCCATTTTATGTCTTGGACGGAGACCTTGCCTGCCTTTCCGACTTCCAAGTCAAAGCTGCGTCCGCCTGCAAGCACTTGCATTTTGATTGCGTTCAGGTTGGACACCCAAATTCTTGTTCCGTTGTTTGACTGCGTTGTCAATATGTCGCCGCTTACAAAGTAGTCCTCTACAGGTTCGTTGTTGTCTGTTCGGTAACGCAGAATGCAGGCTGAACGGAAAGTCGTGTTTATCGTGAAAGGATATGCCCTATTGTCCTCTAAAATTATGAACTGCTGGTTTGCCACTTCTTCTGAAGCAGGAATGCTTGACAAGTCCGTTTCTCCGACATTGGCAAGGGTGGGGTCCTTTAAAAGAACTCGCACCTCCGCTCCTCGCGAGGCTTCTGTTCTGGAAATGTCTGAAAGGTACATGATTATTTCCGCTCCGTCCTGTCCGTCCAAGTCCAACTCCCGTTCCTCGCTTAGTTCAAGCATTTGCGTGCCTGCCGGCGTGATAAGATGGAGTTCGTTCAAGGTGTTGGAGACAATCACGTCTATGAACCCTCCTGAAGAAGGAACGGATATAACATCGCCTTGGTAGACACGTTTTTGCAAAGGTTGGTTTGTAAGTTCATGTTTTTGCGACGTGCTTTCGGAACTTAAAACCGTTCTGCCTGTGATGTCGTTTTCATCTTCCGAAAAGAATATCAGCCAAGTCAAAACACCGATGATTGCTACCATTAGAACGCTCAAAGTTATTATGAGCGGTTTTAAAAACCTTGGATATTGTTTTTGCAACAAAGCTCTTGGCGGGGGAGACTCTTGAATTTTTTTTGCCCTGTATAATGCTAAAATCTGGGCAGAGTTGAGCCCCAAATATTCTGAATAGTTTTTTAGAAACCCCATCAAATATGTTTCTCCGGGGAAATTGTCTATACGTTCATTTTCCATGGCTTCTATATGGTTGCGAGAGATTGTCGTTTCCAATGAAGCTGTGTCTATGTCTATGTTTTTGCTTTCTCTGGTTGTTTGCAGCAATTTGCCAAAACTTTCCATTTGTAAAAATCCTTTATTCCGAAAACAAGAAGTTGTTGAAGTTGTTTGCAGATGATGGTGCATCATAAACAAAGCGTTGGTCCGGGATGTCCTGGTTCAAACTATAGTTGGAAAAAACCAACTCAAAGACGGCGCCTTGCCGGGTTGTGGCTTCTACCCTGCGGATTAATTTGGATTCTGGTAAAATCGCAATTCTTATTGAACGGAAGCCTTCGGAAGCATTCTTTGGGTAAAGTACCAATTTTACAACCAACTCTTGGTTGGACTCGCTCAACGGTACGGCGTTCTGTCCTATTTCATAGGCAACCGTGTAATAGCGGTTGAGCAGTGCAAGCCCTTGTGGTGTGGCCAAATTCATGCCCGCCGCATCAGAAGTAGACGGCAAAGACTGTTGCAATGTGGTCGCTATTCCAGGAAGATATACGGTCAGCATGTCGCCGTTGAACAAGTATACTTGTTCCTGTGGATTCGTGTAGTCTATGCGCAGAAGGTTGGGCCTTTTAAAAGACACGTTGCCGCTCATGCGTGTGCCGTCTGCGTTTATGTCAAGGGTGGCTTCATAATCATTGATAGAACCATATCTTTCGGAAACAGACTGAAAGAAGGCGCTTGCTGTAAGTATGTTCTGTGCCGTGACATAAGTTGCAAAGACAACTGTTGCTAGAATGCATATAAATAATTTCTTCATAGAAAGAAAAACTCCATTTATTATAAAAAATATATTAGAGAAGAAAGCCACCAAGGTCAAGGGCTAGCTTTGTTCTTTGAATATGGCACCTCTGAGCCTGCGTACGGAGCTTGCCTGTCCTAAAGACATCACAACGGTTTTATGTTCCGGTTCTGTAATCATGGTCACGGTGGTATCGCTTTCTTTTTTGTCCAGTTTTGTCACTGTTCCCAAAAACGTGTCCTTGTCTTTTACGCCGTATACAAGTTCAAGCAGGGTTCCGGTGGACAAGGCTTGTTCCGCTACATGGATTTTCCCAGAATAGTCCATTCCCGTAGCCTCTAAAATTTCTTGTCGCACGGAATTTGCCTGTAGTTGTTGTGGAACAAGGATTGTCCTTCGTTGAATCCTTGAAAGGAGACCTTCTTCCTGTTGCGTGCTGAAATGCAGGTTTTGCAGCTCGTCTTTCAACGACTGGCAGAAGTCGTGCCCTTCTTGTTCTGAAACCATTGCTTTTTTCCCTTGTCCTTTTTGTGGCTTGTACGGGTTCTTGATGTTTTGGAACATTGCGGAAACAACTTCGTGTTTCTTCGCCTTGACTGTTCCTGTGTTTCCCAGTCCGCTTTTTGCCAAAACTTCCAGCGCTTTTTCATCGTCTGAAAAATTCATTATGTAAACGCCGTCTTCCAATTTTGCGTGTATGTATTTTTTTAGGACGGGATTTTCCTGTGCATCTTTTCCGCCCTTCATGTGCAAAACATATCCCCGGTACAAAGTGGCCGCGTCGTAGGAGTTGAACCAGTCTTCCAAGGAAACATGAAGATGTTGCGGAACAGGATATGACAAATGTTTTTCCAGTTCTTCCGATATGGTTTTTGGGGTCATTCCCATGTCGAACGCTCTTAATGTGGAAGATTTGGTTATCTCAAATGTGACGGCTGTGTCAAAGCGAACCAAGTCCATAAAACGCGTCAAGGGGAGCAATCGTTCAAGGCTTAGACCGGGCAGAATCGTAACATTAAACCCTGAATCCATGTTTACAAGACCTTTTGAATTTTGGTCGTCCGCAACGGGTTCTTCTGGAACGTAAGATGTATATACCGAAAGGACACCTCTTTTTTTGTCGTCGATTGTGGCCGTTCGTTTAAAAAAACCAAGGTGTATTGCAGAATCTATTGGAGAAGCATACGGCGTTTGTCCTCCATGAGAACCTTCCATTATTTGTGCAAGACGGCTTTTGCCTTGCATGTACAATGTAGACTGTAAGTTCAACGTGCTTTCTTTTGCGTTCAACGCAAGAAGTTCCCATTGCTTTAACTCTTGCTCCGTCAAACCTTCTTTGGGCATATTTTCCAGCAAACTCAAGGCAATACCCGCTCTTTGGCAAAGTCCTCCAAAAGAAGATCTTCCGCTCCCTCCGCTTGCAAGATACGCCGCTTGTTCTTTTGCTGACAATTTTGCA
>JAZSMM010000224.1:0-10628 GCA_045535895.1 Treponema sp. | reverse complement strand
CTTCCAGAACCAGTACCCAAAGAAGATTTTATTGTGTCCCGTATTCCTGCGGCAATGTCGTCGGCGTTCATTGCCATGCCTTGCCTATATCGCTCAAAGTCCTCTAAAGACGCTCCTTCTTTTAATGCTATTACTTCGTCAATCATTTCCAGCGCTTCTTGGTCGTTGGCATCCTTGATAAGGAGCGAATCCAACAAATCCATTGCCCTGTCGTATTCCCCGCGTTCTATGTAGCGTTTTATGAGTGCCATTGTGTTGGCTCGTTCCTGCTGTTCTGCTGCCAATGTCGCATCTGCATTTGCACCGCCACGGGCATTTTTTATTATTGAATATATGCCAACTCCTGCTCCGCCAAGCAACAACAATGCCAGTAATATCGCTATGACTATTATTAGCAGTCTTTTTCTTTTTTCTTGTTTTTCGTCTTCGTTTTCTGGTGGAAGTTCGTCGTCTTTGTTTTCCTCTTTGGTGACTTTAGCAGAGTCGTTGGTTGCAGATGTGCTGCTGGAAAACAACGGACGGCTGAACAAGTCGCTGCCCGTTCCAGATGCCCCTCCCGTCTTAAAAGAAGCCAGGCGATTGTCCGAGGAATATAATCCGTCGTCAAGGTTTGTTTTTTTCATGTTGTCCGTGTTTTTCTCTGTATTTTTGTTTTCTGGGTTGTCAGTCCAGTTCTGACTCGTACTCATATTCTATAACTCCTTCTGATCCTGCGTTCATGTTTGTTGTATTTGTGTCTTGCAAGGAAGCCGCCACTTCTTCTAGCAGTTTGCGTCTTCTTTCTGCTTCTGCTTCCCGTTCCTTTGCAAGGCGTTCTTCTTCTGCGGCCTTTTCTGCTGCAATTCGTTCTTGTTCTATTCGTTCTTGTTCGGCTTTTTCTGCTGCGATTCTTTCCTGCTCCGCCTTCATCCGTTCTTCTTCTTGTTTTATCCTTTCTGCTTCTTTGGCAAGTCTTTCTGCTTCTTTTTCTTGGAACACAAGTTCTTCTTGCAAGGCACGGATTATGGCTTCTACTTCCTGCCGTTGCTCCGTTTGTGGGTCAAGAACCAGATAGTTTATGTAGTCGCCCAAGGCATCTTTGTACTTTTGCTGCGACAATCTTGCATTTGCCCTGTTGAGCACGGGGTCTGCAAAATTCGGATCTGCCGCAGACGACAAAGAATACATTTCTTCTGCCGTAATGTAGTCGTGCATGGCGTATGCGGAATTTCCGGCGTTGAAAGCGATAATTCTTTTGTTTGTGCCGGAAACGGACAAACCCTTTCTGGACACTTCCAAGGATTTTGCATAGTCTCCAGTCTGATAATATGCTATACCCAAATAAATATATACCGATGGAGGAACGCCGACTTCCGCCATGGCTGTAACCAAGTATGGTATTGCTTCTTCAGGTTTATTCGATGAAAACAGGCTGTATCCTTTGTCATACGCATCCGAGGAAAACCCTGTAGACACAGATAGGCATACAAGCATTATCATTGACAGGAATTTCTTTTGCCTCATAAAACCTCCCTGCAAGAACAATATCTTTCTCCAATCCATTTGACATATTCGCATAAAAAAGTTACTCTTTCAATATACTTTAACATATCTATATTATCGGAGTTTCAATGGTTCAGATAATTATTATTGCTGTTTCGGCGTTAGGAGTGGGTTTTCTTGCGTTTTTTGTAATAAAAGCCACTGTTACACCTAAACGGTTGGACAGTATAAACAAACTCATCAAGCAAGGAAAGACAAGCGCAGCCATAAAAATGGCGAAAACAATAATAGCAAAGAACCAGAGGGACTACAAAGCACATTATTATCTTGGGAAGGCCTATCTTGCCGACAACAAACCTGAACTTGCTCTTATGGAATTCAAGATTGTCAATCAGAATGCGTTGTTTGACTCCGATATGCCAGAAGTTGAATTCCGCAAGCAAATAGCCCAGCTTTATTTGAAATTCAATCAGCCAGAAGAAGCATTGAAAGAATATCTTCTTTTGACAAAACTAGAACCAAGAAACGCCGAGAATTTTTTTAATGCCGGCAAGTTATTTGAGCAAAGAAATAAGTCCGATCAGGCGTTGAATTTTTACCAGCAGACAATTCGTCTGGACAAAAAACATGTAAAGGCTCATGCGGCGTTGGGCATGATTTTGTACCGTGCAAAGCAGTTTAACGAAGCGAAAAAAGAGATAAATCATGCAATTTCTTTGAATCCGAATGAATTCTCTTCTTATTTCTATTTGGGCAAGATTCTAAAGGAAGCAAAGGATTATCCCGGTGCTGTAGACGCCTTTGAAAAAGCATTGCGTGACCCTGAATTCAAACAACGTGCTTTGCTGGAACGAGGCTCATGTTTTATGGCTGTCGACAACCCGGACAAGGCTTTCGTGGAATTCGACAGAGCGGTGAAGGCTTCCAAAAACGAAGCCAGCCAAGAGACTCTTTATTCTCGCTATTTTTTGGCTGCTTGTTATGAGAAGATGCATAAAATTGATTTGGCCATTGCGCAATGGGAAAAGATTTATGCAAAAAATCATTCTTTCTTGGATACATCGGCAAAGTTGTCTGAATACAGAGACATACAAGCCAACGACAACATGAAAGAATACCTTACCTGTTCTTCTGAAACACTGATTGAGCATTGTAAAAAGATAGCTTTGACCGGGTTCAATCTTGCTGTACAAAAGTCTGAGCCTACCCGGCATGGTTGCCGGATGATTGCAACGGAAGCAAAAAGCGACAACTGGATGAACAACAGGCAGCAGCTTTTTTATATTTTGTTCTATAGAGAACCTGAGCCAATAGAAGATTCAGAGGTACGCCTTATTGCAGACGAGGTGAAAAAACAAAATTACACCAAGGCGATTATATGTACAAGTTCTGGTTTTTCAAGGTCTGCTATTGTTTTTGCAGAAAACCGTCCGGTGGAATTGGTAAACAAAGAAAAATTTGAAGAAATACTGGCAAAGTCTGGAATCTAGCACGTATGAAAATTCTCTGCGTAGCAGACCAAATTGATCCTTTGGTATACAGCAACTCGATAAAAGAAAGATTTTCGGATGTCGACATGGTGTTGTGTGCTGGGGATTTGCCAATGGAATATGTGGATTTCATAGTTTCGTCCCTCAATGTTCCTACCTATTTTGTGTTTGGAAACCACAATTTAGATGACTACCATCTCTACCATGAAGATGATACGATGGCAGCAAAAGATGTTCCAGGTCATATAATTTCAGGAATGTATCATGGTCATGGGGCTGTTTATGCAGGGTTCAAAGTCCATAGAATAAATTTAAGCGCAGATAAATATTTTCAAAAAACTCCGTTCTTGCTTGCCGGTGCATCTGGTTCCATTAGATACAACAACGGGTTGTGCCAATTCACCGACACTGGAATGAAATTAAAATTGTTAAAGATGATTCCAAAGTTGTTGTTCAATAAAATTCGTTATGGACGTTATCTTGATATCTTTTTGACCCATTCCCCGCCACGTCATGTTCAAGACAGAGATGATCCTTGTCATAAAGGATTTGATTGTTTTAGATGGTTTCTTGAAAAATTCAGGCCGTCTTATATGATTCATGGCCATATTCATCTATATGATATTCAAACATCCAGAATAACCGAATTTTGTGAAACCACAGTTATAAATGTATACAGTCATTATGTTTTGGAAATCCCTGACAACGGAGGAAATAGATGAAGACATATGAACATGTGCAGACAGAAGAAGATTTTGTAAAAGCCAGAAACAAAGCCCTGTTCAATGAAGTTCAACATTTTCTGAATCCAGATGAAACACGTCTTTTGTCACTGACCGATATAAAAAAAATGCTAAAACCCACGGGTGAAGTTTACCAAGGCATGAAGGCAATTCCTGTAAACCTGATTGTAGGAAGCGAAGGGCGATATAGAGATTTTGACAACCATTTTTTTCCGAAGAACATGCATTTAAAGCAACGATGGGCAAGCATAGATTTGGCTCATATCCATGACGTCGTCCTACCTCCTATAAGGGTGTATGAGTTGGGTGGTTTGTATTTTGTTCGTGACGGAAACCATCGTGTGTCTGTTGCAAAGTCCAAGGGAGTCGAATGCATTGATGCGGAAGTCGTCAGTTTGCAAAGTGAAATAAAACTAAAACCCGGTTCAACCCAGACAGACATGATTAAACAGGTTATCCAGTATGAAAAAAGAGTTTTTTATTCAGAAACAGGTTTTGGAGATATAACAGACTATTGGAATTTGGATTTTTCTGCCACAGGGCGTTACGATGTTATATACCATCATCTTCTTATTCATAAATACTATATAAACCAAACCCAAACTGAAGAAATTCCTATGCCGGAAGCAATACTTTCTTGGTTCAATACTGTCTATATGCCTGTTATAAACGTGATTGAAAGACAAAAAATAATGCCCAAATTCAAAGGCAGAACACCTGCGGATATGTATGTATGGTTGATTAGGTATTGGGATGATTTAAAACGGAAATTTGGGGATGCAATAACTTTGGACGCCGCAGCAGAGGATTTTACAAAAAAATTTGGCAATAGCATTGTAAAAAAAATATTATTCAAATTAAAAAATCTTGGAAATGATTAGAAATCCTTGACGGCAAAACTTTTCAATGTTAGAATAATAAAACAAATCTTTTTTGGGAGTATTTTTTTTCAATATGAATGACAGTTTTGCATATATGCCACTTTTCTTGGCAGCTGTTTCTTCTTTTGTTGCCTTGTTTTTTTTGTTTTTAGGTAGAAAAGAGAATATGGGTGCTTTCATGTTGCGTTTTATTGCATCCTTTATTTTATGTGCTGGTAGTATATTTACTGTTATAAATCCTGTTTTGGCTGTTTTTGCTTGTGCAGTGGCTGTTGCCGCAATATTGGAATTGGTTGCATGTATATTGCAAATGAAATCTTCTAAGAAAGTAGAAAAACAAGAAGATCCAGAAATAGTTGAAGATGTTGTAGAGGATGACACTCCAAACCCTGAAGACGAGTTGAAGGAAAAACACAGAGACAACCTCAGGCGTGTTGTTGCCGCTGGTTGTGACTTTATGATTCATGCTGCAAATGTATTCCCGGAAGATGGTGAGTTGAATACCTTGCTTGATTATGCAAACAACACCCTTATTCAAGCCACGGGTGCCGACGGTGGCGTTATTCTTCTGCTGGATGATTTTGACGATGTTTTGGCTGTTAAAGTTTTGACAGGTAATTTTCCGCCGCCATATAAACTTCCTGAAGACCTTCCGCATAAAATTGTTCGTGTAGAAACCAGTTTTCGTTTTGCACAGTTTCCTCTTAATGAAACTATTTTTGGAGAGGTTGCAAGAAGTGGAAAAGCGGAATTTATTACGGATTCTGCTTCAGATAATCGGATATATGAAAACAGCCAAAATGAAGATGAGTATTTCTTGAAATGTGGAACATATATTTTTGTTCCATTGAAAATACAAGATACGGTTATTGGTGTTGCAGGTTTGGCACGCAAACATACATCCGAACCTTTCACGGAGCAAGATTTTAATACGGCTATGCTTGTTGGTGATTTGGCGAGTAGTGCCATAAAAGTAGTTTATTCATACCAAGAAGTCATTGAGCATTCTGAATTGACGAAAGAGTCTGGAATTGCATGTAAATTGCAAAAATCGTTGCATCCCAAGTTGTTGCCTGCGATTCCGTCTTTGTCGTTGGGATGCTATTATAAAACGGCCGATGGTGTTTGCGGTGACTATTATGATATAGTTCCTGCTAGAAAAGACAGGATATCTTTTGTTGTTGGCGATGTTGCCGGTAAAGGTATGAATTCTTTGATGATTATGGTGATGCTTCGTGCTATCCTTCGCCTTACAATAAATACAACCCAGTCAGCCGGTACTATTTTAAGTTGGGCAAACAGAGGTATAATATCTGGAGAAAACAGCCTTGACCATTTTGCAAGCATTGCTCTCATAAATTTTGATAGCACAACCAACATAGTTCAGTTTGCAACGGCAGGAACAACCCCTGTTCTTTTGTACAAGGCCGCTTCGTACACGATTGAAGTTATGTCCGATGAAAATGAACCTGTTGGTGTTGAAAAAGCTACGGTGTACATGGACAAGGAATTCTCTGTACAATCTGGTGATATTATTGTAACATATACAGACGGTCTTATAGAAATGCCTGACTCCAAGGGTGTGCAATATTCACAAGACAGGTTGATGCAGATTGTGCAAAAAAACAAACAACTATCTGGAAAAGAAATTGCAGATATGGTAAAATCAGATATTGCAAAATTCAGCGAATCTAGCCATCAGCATGATGACCAGACGCTTTTGATAATCAAGGTTCAGTAAAAGGAGCGATTTATGGAACTTAAAATACGCAAGAACGGAGAAATTTACATCATTGATGTAAACGGCGAAATGGATTTGTATAATTCATATAAGCTGAAGGAACTCGTGATGAAGATGCTCGAAAAGAATGTCAAGAGTTTTGTAATTAACCTTGAACAGGTTGATTATATTGACTCTTCGGGAATTGGTGCATTGATATTCATTTGTTCCACAATCAAAAAAATGAACTTGAAATTGGCAATTTCTAATGTTCACGGTTCTGTCAAAAAGGTTATTGAATTGACAAAGTTGATGGGATATTTCCCAATGGCAAACAGTGTGGACGAAGCCTTGCTTATGCTTAATGAATAGGCACGAATAACAACTTACAGGAAGGAATGCAAATGGAACAGATTAAAGAATTGCGCTCAGATGGAAGCGAGGCTTTATTTGACAAAACAAATATGCTTTATAAAGAATTTCCATCAGATTTTAGGCAAATCCGCTATTTTACATTGCTGATTGTTCAATCCGCTCCCCTTGAGATAAAGGAAATAAACCTTTTAGAGCAGCAAATAAGCGAAGTTATTAAAAACGCTGTTAAGCACGGCAACGACTGCGATATAAATAAAAAAGTTCATATTTGGTATTCTTTTAGTCCTACACACGCTCACATTATTGTTGAAGATGAAGGGGAAGGCTTTAAGGATTTGGAAAAATGGAACGAATTTAATCGCCGTCGTCTTGAATGTTTGCATAACCAGAATTTTGAAGAGTTGTCAAACTTTGTTTCTTTCCGAACAAAACGCAGTGACGATCAAGATGGTGGAAACGCTTTGTTTGCAGCGTTGGAATATTGGAACGGTGGGTTTATTTATAATGATAAACGCAATGGTGTTGCAATGCTCAAAAAATTCCAGCAAAAACGACATGGAATTACTGCCAACGGTGGTGAATAAGATATTGATTTATGTTTTCAGACCAGACCGTATTCGGTTTGGTCTTTTTTTTATGCTTGGCATGGATGGTTTTATTCTTGTATAATTTTACCATGCCGTGCGAAACCCATATACTCATCATTCAGCCCCCCTTTGTCCAATTGAATGGACCTTATCCTTCTGGTGCCTATTTGCGTTCTTTTTTTTCAAAGTTGCGTTTTTCTGATTCGGAATTTTCTATAGGAAAAATATCGTGGATTGATACAAGTAATATTTTATTTCATAGGATTTTTTCAAAAGAAGGACTTTCTTGTGTTTTTTCTTTAAGTCAAAGACATGCTTTGGAATTGGCAGATGAGGCAGAAAAAAATTTTTTTGACGAAAAAGCCTTCAATTTGCGTCGGTACATAGCACAACGGCAATCTTGGGTTCGTTGGATTGATGTTGTTAAAGAAATCCTTACGGGGTCAAACCAAGAACAATGCCATGAATTTGTGCGTTCTCCTGCCGTGCCACGAGGACATCGTATGGAGTCGTTTTTGACAAATCTACAACGAGATGTGAGTGTTGACGATGCAAAGATTTTGGCTTCGCTTGCTATTGCCGATTTGGCCGATTATATATGTACTGCTTTTGATTCCGAATTTTCATTGATTCGCTATGGGGAATCCTTGACTTCAAGCAAAAAAAAATTTTCGGACATGGAAAAGGGACTTTCTACACCCGTCCTTGATGTTTTTTATGAGCCAGTCTTGAATGAAATAGCAAAGAAACAGCCCAAGACAGGTAGAATCCTTGTCTGTGTTAGTTGTCCTTTTCCAGGAACTCTTGCAGGGGCTTTGTTTGCTGGGAAAAAGATGAAAGAATTTTTGGGTGAAAGAGTTTTTGTTGCAATGGGGGGAGGGTATGTGAACACGGAAATGCGGTTTACAAAAGAAAATGGACTTTCAAAATATGTAGACGCTTTAAGTTTTGACAGGGGATATGGTTCTTATATTTCTTTGTTTTCAGAGTTATCTAAAGAAACAAACCGTGGTTCAGAGGATTTTTCTTGCCTAGATGTCTTAGGACAACCTCTTTATAAAATGCGTTTGTTTAGGAACGACGATATTCTTGATTTCCACGATTCTGTTTGTGAGGAGTCTAAGAAGGAAGATTTTTTCTGCCAATCAATTGTACCTGATTATTCCGATATGGATTTTTCATGTTATCCTTGTCTGGCTGACACGAGAAATCCAATGCACAGGCTTTGGTCTGATGGTACATGGTTGAAAGCTTATCTTGCGCATGGTTGTTACTGGCACAAATGTGCATTTTGTGATACGACATTGGATTATGTTTGTGCATATAAAAAGGTGAATGTGGAAAAGTTGCACGAAAGTTTGTATAAGCAGGCAATGGAACTTGGTGCGAAAGGTATACATTTTGTTGATGAAGCAGCTCCTCCTGTCGCTCTAAGAGATTTTGCAATGCTTAATTTGCGCAAGGAAAATCCGCTTTCCTTTTGGGGAAACATACGTTATGAAAAAGTTTTTAACCGTGATGTGGCGGATTTGTTGTCGCATGCAGGTATGATTGGTGTTTCTGGGGGAATAGAAATAGCTTCTGGAACTGGCTTGGATGCAATCTGCAAGGGTACGGACATAGATTCCATTGTGTCATCGTGTGCCGCATTTAAAGAGGCCGGCATTTTGACCCACGCTTATATGATTTATGGATATTGGACCGAAACCCCACAAATGTTGATTGATTCCATGGAAACTTTACGGCAGTTTTTTGCCGAAGGTCTTCTTGACAGTGCTTTCTGGCACAAATTTGTCTTGACCAGGCATTCTCGCATTTTCAGCGAATACAAAAAAGGATGCCACATGGAGCTAAAGCCGATTGATTGCAAGGGCAACGCAATACAACGAACAGATAATTCCTTTGATGCCGATTCGTTTGCCTCCAACGATTTGCGGTTTATGGGAGAGGAAAAAAGCAGTCGTTATAGATACGGACTTGAGCAATCTTTGTCTTCATGGATGCAAGGCTTGTATTTGGAAAAGCCTGTCCGCAGTTGGTTTGATTTCCCCATGCCAAAACCCACGGTTCCTGCGGATTACGTGAAAAAATCTTTGGATAGATATGAAAAACAACGCAACGCTATGTTCCATGATTATTATGAGTTTGTGGAATGTGGGGCGAATAAATTCTTATGGCTTGCAGGCAATCCTTTTGTTGTTTCTTCTTCTGGACTGCAGTTGTGCTGGGCGTACATGGGAGAAATTTTTTATGCAGATTTTCCACCGGAAACAAGTTATGAGCAGGCGCAGGCAAGTGCGGACTTTCTTGCTTCATTGTCGCCCAAAAATAACGGTAGAACTTTTGAGAGGGTTGACAACTTGGTTTCAAAAAAGTTGTTTAAAAAAATTAGAGGAAACGGGCTGTGCAGGTACAAAAGATAGCTAAAACAGTTCTTTAACCAACGATTTGTATGTGTCCCCACGATCAAATTCATTCTTGAACATGCCAAACGATGTTGCGCCCGGCGAGAATACAACCACGCAATCATTTTTACATTGAATTTCAAGATGCGTTTTTAATGCTTTCAGTAAATCCAAAAGATTGGCATATGGTCCGTTGTATTTTACGTTGTTTTGATTCAACAGTGCAACGAGTTTGTCCGTTCCTGTTCCGGACAAAAGATAAAGCGAGCAGGGCGGAGTTTGTTCTAGTTTTTGGGACAGAATAGAAAAGTCCAACTCCTTGTCGGTCCCGCCGCATATCAGGTATAGAGATTTTTTTTCTTGAACAAAAGAAACCATTGCCGCCGCTGTGGCTTCTGGAACAGTTGCTGCTGAATCATTGTAAAATGGCACGGTGTTCCCTTTGTAAGTCCAAGAGTGAAAATATTCAAGGCGATGTGGAATGCCATGCCATGTTGATAAAATTTCTTTTGTTGCTTTTGCAGGTATTCCCATCAAGGACATGACCAAAGCCGCATTCAAAGCATTCGCTCTCATGTGTTTGCCCGGAACAGAGAGATTGTCTAGAACAAATTCTCTGTTTTGATGTGGTAACTGGATTAAACCCCTGTTTTTCTTGTCAAGCCATGCACCGACAAAATTTTGCGTTGGTTCTTCTCCATAGCGCAGGACTTTGCCTTTTGTTTCATAAGCGAAAATGTCCGCCCATTTGTCTTTTGCTTGGCAAATAGTCCAGTCGTTTTCGTCTTGTTCACTGTAAATTATTTTTTTGTCTTCAACGTAGGATTCCATGTTGCCGTACCAGTTTTGGTGGTCGGGAACAATTGGTGTAATCAACGCAATTTTGGGCTTTAATACTTTTCTTCCACGTAAATCCGCAAGTTGCCAACTAGAAAGTTCCAGCAC
>JAZSMM010000070.1:0-4367 GCA_045535895.1 Treponema sp. | reverse complement strand
TGTTCCATCTATATTAAAAACTAAACTAGAAGTTAATTGCATTTCATCCAAAAGAGGTCTTATATCTTCGTAATTGATACAAGGACTTCTTATATCACCATTAATATAGAATTGAATAACTTCATTCGAATCATGAGTTTTCTTATATTCACCAGATAACTTTTGAGTAATATATTCTAATTTCTCTTTTACTGTATCTTTATTAGCATTGTTTATATTAAATTTTCGAACTAATCTGACAGATAAAGCATCCGACCAATCATATGAAATTTTTTTTCCACTAGTAAAGGAAAAAGCATAATAATCATTTCCACCATAAGCTGCCCAATCACTTTTAGCTAATACAGAAGTCCAAAAAGTCCCCATATTTAATATTAATCCATATTCAACTAGATTATTATAAACAAATGTCATCTCCTCCAAATCAGGTAATTTCCAATCAGAAAAACCATTATAATCTACAGTAATCTCTCTCGCTTTATCCCAGTTATATTTACCAATATCATCACTTATTTCCCATCGCCAATCACCATCTTTTAAGAAAATAATACCACCACCAGGACCTTTATCTCCTATATCATACACTCCTGAAATTTTTGCTTTTATAGCAATTTCTTTACTCAAAGTAATACATTCATCAAACAACAACTCAATAGACGAAACTCTTTTCACAGAAGTTGAAAGAATTTCAGTTGTATTGACATCTATCAATTTTATTGTACACACAACTTGACTCCCAAATTTGGAAATTTGACCAGTTATTACTTGATGAGCATTTAAAGCTTTTCCTAGTTGAGCAACTTTTGTTGCATCAGACCATTCTGAAAGTTGAAATTGATGTTCTTTCTTTATTTTATCAAAACTTCCCCTATCAACCACAGTAGCTTTTCCTGTAGACACATACTCAGATAAAAAAACATCAGAAATTACATCTACTTCTGACTGATTTACATCCTTCGCATCAAACGGCACGATTACAACGGTGGGCTTTTCTTGTGCAAACACCGCTGTTGTAACCACAAACAACATCAACACAAAAACACAAAGTTTTTTCATTTTAGTTTCCTCCTAAGGGTTATTTGTATTTATTTGTGAATAAACAAATTTTTTAAAGTCGCTTTCCTTTCTAAAGCGGCTTGTAGTAAAAATTTGTTCATAAAATACGCTTTCTATGTCGTTATTTTCATCAAACAAATTCTTTATGGTTTCTTTCATTTTTTTGTCTATTTTATTAACGCTGTCAACGTAAGTTATATTGGAGTGTTGGTTTTCGTATAAAAAGTCAAGGTAGTCCTTTATGGCACGCAACTTGATGTTCAAAGGCTCGTCCGTGCCTTTAAAAGTTTCTTCTGCCTTGTCAGGTATTTTTTCTGCATTTTCAAATGCTTTAAGCATAATTTTTTCAAATACAAAAGTTAAAAACTCTGCGTCTTTCCCAACAATGCCTTTTTTCCTTACGCTCAAGTCTTTTCCACGGATACAGCGGAACCCCCAACCTACAGCCCAGTAATGGTATTTTCGTTCCATCAGCAAAAAGGCAATCATTCTAGCAGTATGGAAATCCACTCTTTCTATTTCATCAGTACGTGACATCAAACCTTTTGTATAATCTTTTTTTAAGTATTCTTCTATTTTGTCTTCCACTTCTTTTTTTGAAATAAAATATGGGGCAGCCACGGCTATGGCAAACGCTATAGCAAGAAAAGACAACAACACACCGACTTCTACAGCATATTTGGCAACCTTAAAGTCTTTTCCGCACACAACGCCATATACCGCAAAACCAATAAACGCAACACTTAAAAGAAAAAATATCACAACTGTTAGCAAAAGTATTGTCTTAAGCCAACCTGAATCATCTTTCCTTTTTATTTTTTTCATGCGAACCCACCAACTTTGTTTGTCATTATTCCAATTCCACCACCGGGATGATTCTTTTTAAAATCACCCAAAGTAATTCCCATCCTGCGTCCAAGTTCCATTGCAAGCTCCTGCAACACAACCAATGTGGCTGTGGTGGAATTGTTGGGTACAATATTCCATTGGTCGCCCTCATGCTCCAATTTCATAACAAGTTGTTTTTTAATTTTTTTGCTCAAGGTTGTGTTTTCTTCAAAAGTCAAAAGCCACAAAGTTACATTTCTCTTTTCAAGCATTTCTACAAGTTGAATGGATTCTGTTGTCTCCCCACTTTTTGAAAGAACTACAACAAGGTCGCCGTCTTTAACCATGCCCAAATCCCCATGCAAGGCGGTGTTTGTATGCAAAAATCTTGATTTCAAGCCTAAAGAAACCATGCAACCCACAAATTTCTCGCATACCGGTACATTCTTGCCAAGTCCCGACACAATAATTTCTGACCCTTTCTTTAGCACTTGTTCACATTCCTGTGTCAAAAGAGCAAATGACTGTTCGTTCAAAGATTGCACTGCAAGTTTTACATTCTTTAATGCATCATCAAAAAAGTTGTTCATAATTTCTCTCCCGTCAACAAAGTTTTTCCCTTGGCATAATCAAAGCATCATTGGGTAGGCGTGTTTTAAAGTTTATTTGCTTGCATATGTTTTCAACGTCATCAAAAAGCACTCCATGATTTATATTCATTTCATCTAAGAATTTTTGGCAATACAAAAGAGTTTTGTTATCATACTCTACATTTATTTTTAATATTCTGTACTTTCCATCTGTATCTTTGTGAACAAGGCTTTTAAGATTTTCTTCAAACGTGGTATATGGATTTGTTGGCATTAAAAAAGAACCTTTTTGCCTGTCCATGCGTAGGTTGATATAAAATGGAGACATATTTATTACAGAATTAAACAGTTTGCCTATTTCTTCTTTTGGCATGTTTTTTTTATGGTTGTCCACATAATTCCATACAGCTTTTTGGGTTTCTACAGACTTTCCAAACTCATCTTTTTTATAATATTTTTTTAATTCATCAGGAAGGTTTTCTTTGTATGTTCTTTCTATCCACATCCTATTTATACAGTAGATTGAAAAACTGTGAGTTTTTGATTCATCATGTAAATTATCAAAATTTAAGTATCCACAAGCAAAAAATAACGCAACAAAGAATGAATAAGTAACATCCAAAAATCTTGTGGCACATCCATAATGTTGCATATTTGCCAGAATCAGGTAAATATCATTTTCATCAATACTCGAAAGGTTTGAATCATATTTTTGTATTCTTCTGCGAAATTCTCTAATCAAACTGTTTTCTAATGCAAACAAATCTCTTCCATGGGGTTTATCATAGCACAATCTTTCAAAGGATGTTTGCAATGTCCATGTTGAATCCTGATGACCTCTAAAAACCCATCCATTCCAAGCCAAAAAATCTCTAGTACTTTCTATTTGTGCATGGTTATCTAAATATTTGGAATTTGGCGGAAAAATTTTATCAAACAAATCTTTCTCTTTGCATTCATTTTCAACCGATTTAAAAAATTCGTCAGGTCTAAAATATAAATCTAGCAGTTTAAGATACGACTTACCTTGCGGCTCTAGTTTTATTGTATGCTCAAAATAAAATTTCTCCATACCAAAACCTCCCCCCAATCCCGTGACAAAACTTATATTTAATCACAATAGTGATTTTTATATTTTACACACACAATTCTGTGTTGTCAATCGTAAGAAAACACAATTGTGTTATCCTATAAAAATGAATTTTTGGGAAATGGTAGATTCAGAACGTGAATACAACAACATAACAAGAAAAGAATTGGCATATTTGGCGGATTTTTCCGTGAACAGCATACCCACCGGCATTGCACGGGGTAGCATTCCTGCGGCGGACGTAGCTTACAGGATTGCAAAGGTGCTGGGGGTTACCGTGGAATACCTTCTTACAGGCGGACAAAAAGAAATCATTTCTGCCCAAAAAGACAAAAAAGTAGAACCTGTCACCCAAATAGATTCCCAAATAATAGAACGCAGCAAAAAATACGTAAAATACCACGAAATCGTGGACAACTTTGAAAAACTTCCAGCCGGCGTGCAAAAAACTCTAGTGGCTTTGGTTCAGGAAATCAATGCAAGATAAAAAAATTATTCTATCCTCTAAAATTAAAATAAAGTTTGGTACATAAACAACCTTAATTGATATTGTTCAACATATACATAAATTATCAACCAAATTTTTATCAAACCAACAAGGCAGCTCACCATTAACGTAAGTAGATGATATTAAAAATTAAGTTCAATTTGCAGTTTCTTGGGTTGAATATATAACTTCTATATTTTCATCACAAAAAATCAAAAAAAATCACTTTTTTTCTGAAAATTTGAGCGTTTTTTTAACATTTAAAGCAATAACTATATATGGAGAGAAAAAATTTAGAGGTAAACCCCATGAAAAA
>JAZSMM010000333.1:0-5764 GCA_045535895.1 Treponema sp. | reverse complement strand
GTTGTTGCTCTTGCAATCTATAAAACAAAGTTTTCAGCAACAAAATAGTTACAATTTTTTTATTAATTTTAAATAATTTATAGAAAAAACCCTTGTCATTGTACCCTAAACGGGTATACAATTTTAATAAAGAGGAATTGTGTTTTGACAACAGAAGAAACATACGTAATAACAGGAATGTCGTGCGCTGCATGCAGCAGTGCCGTAGAAAGAGTTACAAGAAAAATAGACGGCGTGGAACAAAGTTCGGTCAATTTGGCGACAGGGAAGATGTCAATACGGTATGATACGGAAAGAACAAACCCACAGACCATTATCAACAAAGTACAAAAAGCTGGATTTGGTTGTGAACCTTTTGAACGCAAAGACACGGGAAACACCCAACAAAAATCCGATTCCAGTAAAACCGCAACAAAAAACAAAAACATCTGCAAACTGGTTGGAGCATGGATTTCCACATTGCTTTTGATGTATGTTTCCATGGGATCCATGTTGCCCCGTCCCCTGCCCTTGCCGGATTTGTTTGACATGCATTCGCACCCAGTGAATTTTGCCTTGGTTCAACTTTTGTTGACATTGGTTGTTCTTTTTTTTGGTAGATATTTTTTCATAAACGGCTTTTCCGCGCTTTTACATGGCAACCCAAACATGAATTCCCTTGTCGCAATAGGCAGTTTCTGTTCCTTCATATACAGTTTATTCATAACTTTTTCGCTTTCAGATTTTCCTGCACAAGTACACAACCTGTATTATGAATCCGCAGCCATGGTAGTTACTTTTGTTATGACCGGAAAATACTTGGAATCCCGCAGCACAAAAAAAACAAAAAGTGCAATAACTTCTTTGATGAACCTTGCTCCAGAAACCGCCATATTAGTTGAAGACGGCAGAACAGAAGAAATCCCGACAACCCAGGTAAAAACAGGGGACATATTGCTTGTCAAATCAGGCTCACGGATTGCGACCGACGGAATCGTAGTGGAAGGAAGCAGCTCCGTGGACGAATCAATGTTGACAGGGGAAAGCATGCCCGTAGAAAAAACAGTTGGCAGTTCCGTCACAGGCGGAAGCATGAATTTAAACGGCATCCTGTATATCAAGGTAACCAAAACAGGTTCAGAAACTACATTGGCAAAAATAATACAACTCATGGAAGCCGCTCAAGGTAAAAAAGCCCCGATTGCAAAAACAGCAGACAAAGTTTCCGGAATATTTGTTCCCGTTGTAATGGGGATTTCTATTCTTGCGGGAATCGGCTGGGCCTTGGCAGGACAGGACTCGTCATTTGTTTTGCGAATCATGACATCCGTGCTTGTGATTGCCTGCCCTTGCGCCCTTGGTCTTGCAACGCCAACGGCAATAATGGTAGGCACAGGACTTGGAGCCGCAAACGGAATATTGGTTCGTAGCGGAGAAGCCTTGGAAACCGCAGGCAAGACAGATATTGTCGTCCTTGACAAAACAGGGACTGTGACGGAAGGAAAACCGTCTGTGACGGATATAATTGTGCTAGATGGAGACTCAATAGAAGATGTTTTGATTTACGCTTCAACAGTTGAATCGGTGTCAGAGCATCCGTTGTCAAACGCCATCATGCAAAAAGCGAAGGAAATGCAAATAAATAACCCTTTTTCGGTAAAGACCTTTCAAAATTTACCCGGAAAAGGAATCAATGCAAAAATCACAGACGGAAAAAATACTTTGGACATATTCGTAGGGAACTGGCTTTTAATGCAAGAAGTCCTCATGGAAATTCCTTCAGGATTGGAAGTCCAGACCGAAAGCCTTGCCTCGCAGGGGAACACTTTGGTTTATATCGCAGAAAAAAAACACGATGCATCCAGGCTCTTGGGAGTTGTAGCCGTATCTGACAAAATCAGACCCACAAGCAAACAAGCAGTAAAAATGTTCAAAAAAATGGGTATAAAGGTTCGCCTGTTGACGGGCGACAACGCCAAGGTGGCAGAATACATCGCAAATCAAATTGGTGCAGACGAGGTAACCGCAGAAGTTCTTCCAGAAGGCAAAGCCGCAGTCATACAAAACCTGCAAAGTGAAGGCGCAAAAGTTATGATGGTTGGTGATGGAATAAACGACGGGCCTGCTCTTGCCCAAGCCGACACAGGAACAGCTATAGGCGGAGGCAGCGACATAGCCGTGGAAGCTGGTTCCATAGTTTTGATGAAAGACAATGTTGAGGATGCCGCACGAGCCGTAAAACTTGGGCGGTTGACATTGCGTACAATCCGGCAAAATTTGTTCTGGGCTTTCCTGTACAACTCCATCGGGATACCAATAGCAGCTGGTTTACTATACCCGTTTACAGGGTTGCTTCTAACTCCAATGATAGCAGGTCTTGCAATGTCATTAAGTTCCGTATGCGTCGTGGGCAACGCACTAAGGCTGCGTACAAAGAAATTATAACTTCAAACCAATAAAATAATAGGAGGATTTCATTATGGACAAAAAAGAATGCACTACATATGGTTGCACAAAAAAATGCGAACCATGCAGGGTGAAGTTCCGTGACGAGGAAATCAAAAGAAGCCTGATTCATCGCCTGAACAGAATTGAAGGGCAAATAAGGGGAATCAACGGGATGGTTGCGGGCAACGTATTTTGTGGCGACATAATCACTCAAGTAATGGCGGCACAAGCAGCACTGAATGCGTTTAATCGGGAAATTCTCACGGAGCATATGAAGACCTGCGTAATGGAAGACCTACGCTCAGGCGACAAGACATCTCTTAACGACATTATAAAAACTTTCAAGAAATTGATGAAATGACACAGGAGACAACAATGATTGTATTAGACGTACCAGAAATGCATTGCGACAAATGCGTGGAAAGAATCAGCAAAGCACTTGACGAATCAAAACTGAAGCACAGCGTTTCCTTGAAGGAAAAAACCGTGTCCATTGACGGATGCGACAAATGTGCTTCTGCGGCGATAGAAGTTCTGGACGACTTGGGATTTTCCGCTAAAAAACGCTGAACCAAAACCAAGTCGGCTGCAATGCAAGACAAAGATACGGACTCATTGCATGGTTGATTATGAGCAAAAAAAACAATAGAATTAGTTCCTATGGTTATTTTGGAAACTGTCGTCCCAGTTTTTTTGTTTATAGCGATTGGAAAATTTTTAAAAGCAAAAGACATAATAACTGACGAATCAATATCGTTCATCAAATTCATTTGCTTGAACATTTTTCTTCCCGTTATGATTTTTGACTCTTTAGCCCACAGCGAATTCACATCGGATTCGTTCGTTCTGATAGGATTGATGGTTTTTTGCCTGTTTTTCGCTTTTGCATGCGGGTTTTTCTTCAAAAGGTTCTTTGACAAGGACGTATGCGACTATGTGCCATACGCCATGCCCACCTACGAAGGGGGCTTGTTCGGGATAGCATTGATTACGATTCTTGTGGGACAAAGGAACATAGCCCAGATATTGAGCATGGACGTCATAAGCGGCGTGTTTGTTTTTACTGTGATGGCAACGGGACTCAAACTTATATCCGGGCAAAAGATGACAAAAAAAGAGGTGGCCGCATCAATATGCACAAACCCGGTCTTGATTTCTGTTGCCTTGGGCTTTGTTGCAGCCGCAACAGGGTTTGGTTCTGTAATCGACAGTTCTGCTTTTGCAAACTTGTACACAAAGACCACAAATTTTTTCATACAGCCAATTTCACCTTTGATTTTAATCTGCATAGGTTCGGGGCTTGTGTTTGAGAGGCAGGTTCTGGCAAAAGGCCTTAAGTTGGCTTTGTTGCGTCTTTTTGTGCAGGGGACTCTATGCGCAACAACACTTGTTGTGCTTTCCCTAACTGGAATAATCAACCCAGTCCTAAAAATTTCAGTACTGGTTTATTTTTTTGTTCCCACATCTTTCTTGCTTTCGATGTACACAAGAGACCAGAAATCAATAGAATTCGTGTCCGGATATTTGAGCCTTCAGATTTTGATTTCCCTTACAATCTTCAGCGTTGTCAGTGTTTATGCCGGCTACATCCTTTAGCCACAAAAAAAGACCACAAAGAATATCAAACAAACACCGTTCCCGTATCACGGCACAAAAGTTGAATCGCCCTGCGTCCGGTATATACCGCCATTGGAAGCCCTCCGCACATTAATATGCGCTGGCCCGCAAAGTACAAATTCTTCACTTCCTTTAGAACCTGCGGAATACTGGGTTTGCTCCGGCCCTTCTTCCAAACGGTCATCCAAGAACCCTTGTAGGAACCGCAGTAGCGTTCATATGTGACGGGAGTGGCAATATCAATCACCTCAAGTTTATCCTTTAAATCGGGCAAAAATTCAGAAAGTTTGTCAACGAATAATTGTGCAAGCTCTTTCTTTTTTTGGTTGTATGTTCCGTCCTCTTTGGCTTTTTTCCAAAAATCGTAACAGGCTGAAAGCAATACACAAGTCAATGACGTGCTTCCTTTAGGGGAATGGTCTGCATATTTCGCATAGTTATTTACTCGTACCTCGGGAAAAGAACTGTCTGCATATTCAAAAGGCTTGTCAAACGGAAAAACCATTGAGTACGGAAGATGGGATAAATCGGACTTCACTCCCATGGAGATGAACATGTTTTGGGAACCGTCAAGTTCCTGCCGAAATTTTTTGGTCCATTTTTCGGAAACAGGACTATCAAACAAAGTGTCTATGGCCTTGCGGGTGTCGCTGGTAACTATGACAGCATCGCCAGGAATAAAGCCTTGGCTTGTCCTGACTCCTATCGCCCTGCCGTTTTCGACCTCAATGCGTTCTACTTTCGTTCCATAGGATATTTTTCCTCCCATAGACGCAAATGTCTCCATCATGTTGCCAACAAGACGGATGGAACCACCTTTTGGGTATCCGCTATCTCCGGCGGCAAAAGAAGCCATGGTGTAAATGAAGGCGATTGCATTGTAGCGGTCCCCGATAACGCTCATCAAAAGATGGCGCAAATTCTTGTTCCTGAACTGAGCCACGTAGTCCTTGTAGGTGGTGTTCAACAATGGGAAATACCTAAGGGCTGCCGGAGCCATCGCAAGCAACTCAAAAAGGCTTGGATGAGAAGGGTTCTTTGCTTTTAGTCCGAACACGTCATTCAAAGGCAAGTGTACGGCACGAAAATATGAAATATCACGGCAAAGCCTGTTTATCATGCGCTTGTCTTCCGGGGCAAAGTGTAGTAATTCCTGTTTCAATTTTTTTACATCTCTGTAAAGACAAAGTTTTTTGTCTCCGTCAACCAAAGTGTAATACGGATCCCGGTTTTCCACAGGATTGTTTTCCTGCAATGCACCGGTTTCTTTCCATACGCGATTCAAAGGAGTCTTTGGAGAAGAACCGGTAAGCCAATGCATGCCGCCTTCAAAAAAATATCCTTTGCGACTCCATCCTGTCTGGAAACCGCCAAAAGTAGTATGCTGTTCCAATATATAGGCTTCGAAACCCGCCCTCAATGCGTAGATTCCTGCGGAAAGTCCGGCGATACCGCCACCAACGATAACCACTTTTCGTTTTGCTTGGTTCGTCATAAAAGACACCTCCTCGAATATATGGTTTATTTGTTTTTCAAGCCCCGCTTGAACTGGGGGATACGAGCGGATGCGGTTGTGTCTGTTCCGCTCCTGTCGCCACGAATCAAATAATGGTAGCCTATACCTGCTATCATTGCCCCGTTGTCCGTGCAAAGTTTTAGCGGAGGAAAAACACATTTCAAATTTGTGCAGGCGGAAAGCATTTGCCTAAGCCTTGAATTT
>JAZSMM010000240.1:0-1969 GCA_045535895.1 Treponema sp. | reverse complement strand
TAGGAAGACAATTAGAGCTCCCAACCCCTTGGCTCACAGAACGACATGGCTACGATCCGACTTCTTCGCCTTCCTTGGAGACATTTTGCTCTTCGTATGCATCGCAAAGGAACATTAAAAGGTTGCGTGTAAGCCCTGCGGAGGTTTCGACGATATACGGAATGTATTTTTCGTTTCCGTTGTCTTGGTCGATGTATTGCAAGTCTTTTCCGGAATATTCAGTATGTTGGGAAAGGTCAAAGTTTGTGCGGTTGTGGATTCCTTCTAATTCTTGGAATCCCATAGGGAATTCATATTCTATGTCGTATGCGTCCTTTGCATAGTGGGCCAGTTTTTCATGGTGGTACCAACGCATCTTTTCCATCCTTACACCGTATTTTTCATAGAAATTCCAGCGCTGTTCCCTCCAGTATTCAAACCATTTTTCGTCTTCACCCGGTTTTACAAAAAACTGCATTTCCATTTGCTCGAATTCGCAGGTTCTAAAGATAAAATTCTTCGTGACAATTTCATTGCGAAAGGCTTTTCCCACCTGTGCGATTCCAAACGGTATTTTCATGCGGTTGGACTGGATGATGTTCTTGTAGTTTACGTAGATACCCTGCGCTGTCTCCGGTCTTAGGTATACAATGCTTGCCGTGTCCTCGGCGGGTCCTATATGAGTTTTGAACATAAGGTTGAAAGCCCTTGGTTCTGTAAGCTCTCCGCCGCAGTTGGGGCATTTTTTTGCTTGCAAGGCCTGCTGGTCCATGTTGTCCGCGCGAAAGCGCATCTTGCATTGTTTGCAGTCCACCAGCGGGTCGGAAAAGTTTGCCACGTGCCCAGAAGCCTCCCAAACCCTAGGATGCATAAGGATAGAAGCGTCCAAGCCCACGATGTTGTCGTGGAGCTGCGTCATTTCTTTCCACCATGCGTTCTGTATGTTTTTTTTGAGTTCAATCCCTAACGGACCGTAGTCCCATGCTCCGGCTTGTCCGCCGTAAATTTCTGACGACTGGAATACGAATCCTCGTCTTTTACTCAAACTTACAATTTTTTCCATTGTTATTTCATGTGAATCCATGTTTTGCCTCGATTAGATGCTTGATATGATATTTTATAGATAATATCATAAAAAGGCTTTGTGTGGAAGACACATGGTTTTGTTTTTTTGCAGTTTTGCTTGTCCCTTCCGTAAACAGTTTTCCCCGCCGATGTTTTAGAGGCGGTTTTGTTGTTGCGATTATGTCCGCAATATTATATATTATGTATATACTGTCATAGGAGAATTAAAATGACAAAGATGAAAGCTAGTTTTGTTTTAACGGTTGTTTCCGTTTCTTTTCTTATTTTAGGAGTGATGGCTTTGGCTGGGTGTTCTTCAAGCAAAGGAGTTCCGCAACATGGGCAGGAAGAAATAGCTCCTGCAGACCTTGCAGGGGATTGGGTTGTGCTTTCCGTTTTGAGTGACGGAACAGAATATTCTGTTCCCGCTGGTCTTGCAGTGACGTTTTCCGCAGACGCACAGGGCGGCGGAACTTATGCTATTTATGGCTTTGGCGGTGTGAACAACTACAATACAAGCGCAACTGTTGCAGGTTCTGATTTTTCCGTGGGCGAGATTGCCACTACTTTGATGGCAGGCGACCCGGAAATGGAAAACTTTGAAAGGATTTTCCTTGATGTTCTTGCTTCTGCGGACACTATAACCTTTTCCGCTGGTTCCAGCGGCGCGGTAATAGGGGATTCCATCGGACGCAATGCTGTGATTTTGAAAAGGCTTGGACTGGAAGATTCCGGCTGGGTTTTGACCTCGTACAACACGGGGAATGCTGTTGCAAGTCTTGACTCTGGAATTGCACGTCCTGAAATTGTTTTTGGAGCAGACGGTTCTGTTTCTGGCTTTACTGGCGTAAACTACCTGACGGGCAGTTATGAACTTGACAACGGAAAACGCACGTTGTCCTTCTCTCAAATGGGAACGACAAGA
>JAZSMM010000171.1:0-3942 GCA_045535895.1 Treponema sp. | reverse complement strand
ATTGCCCAAGAATCATTCTGCCCGTCGGAAAAACTACCTGTATAAACAAGTTTTGTGTTCAACCTGTTTATATAAAGCACAGCAAACCAATCCGCCGCACATTGTATTTCGGTAGAAGTCAAGACCAAAGATGCCGTTCCTTGCAAAAAACAGCTTTCAACTGGAAACAACTTGAAAGACAAACTTAAAGGCAGGTTATAAGAACCAGTCGTCGTGGACTCAATGGGCAGCAACCTGGGAATATAAAAGGAACAATCCAAAGAAACATTGTTATAGGTTTTCACAGAATCAAGAACATTGGACAGGTTTGACAAATAGACAGAATCAAAGGCAACCCCAGCATTAAAACCAAGCCGCTCAAACAAACCTTTCCCCACGTAATGAACATTGCCCAAACGCAAACCAACATTATTCCGTACAAAAAACATTTTTTCGCTTTGGTCAACCGGTTCTTTTATGCGACCCAGCAAAAAAGAACCTGCATATTCGCCTGCAACGTAAAACTTGTCCGTAAAATATATTTGAGATGAAAACGACAGGTTGTCATAGTTCTGTTTAAACCCTTTGGAGTCGAACTCCAAACTTGTTCCTATGCTATATCTGAACAAATTAGTGGAAGTCCCCCCGACCAAAGAAAAATCAAGCAAAGCAGACTTTGAACCAATGTTGTATCCTGCAGAAAAACTGTAAACAGGCATTCCCCAAGGCGTAGACCCTGTGAACGTAAAACCCAAGATTGGGAAGATATATTCTATCTTGTCGTAGTTTTCAGAAAGGATTTTTGTGCTTGTCTGGGATAAGGGCAGCCAAAACCCCTTGAACAAATAAGGAAAAACAGAATAAGCCTTTGCTTCTTTTAAAACGGAAGTGTCGTACAAAACACTGGATTGTTCAATTTTTGACTTGGGACCAAAGTTTTCCTTTTGAACGGTTGTCACCGCAAATTTCAATTTGTCTGTGTCTGCCACCAAAACATTGTTCCCGTCAAAGAATTCTGCAATATAAGCGACTCTCCCTTTGTCGATTTTTACAGGAGAAAAAAATCCGCCGGAAAAGTCGTCCTGCGACAAAAAGAATTCCACTGTGGAACCCAATCTCCCGTTGCCACTTTCATCATCAATGCAAGCAATCCCAACCCTGGGCATTGTGCCTTTTTGGACGTAAGAAAAAAGAATTTGCGTTTTTTCCTGTGTTGGAACGACAGACAAGCCTTGGACTTGCATGTCGCCATAAGGCATAGGAATTTGGGAAGATTCTTTCGTGTTGAAGTCGTAGGTTTTTATATAATAATCCAAACCGTCCTTTGTCAAATAAAACAACTTGCCCTTGTCGTCGCAGGCCAAAGCCAAAACAGGATTGTCAAAAGGAAGTTCTATCTGCTCAACAAAAATCAAATTTTCTATTTTGTCCTTTTCATTTTTTGTAACTTCAAATATTTTCAAAGAAAAATTCAAACTTACATTATGAACGGCGGCAAAATACATTTTTTCATTTACAGCTTCGTCTTTTGCAGTGAACACAACGCCTTTGTTCAGCCTTTTTTCCGGAACGGAATAAGACTTTCCCTTCTTCACATCATAAATCATGTTCTTGTACCTTGGATGCGCGCCATTAGAATCCATGTATGTAATGGTCAAGTACCTGCCGTCCTGTGAAACAGTCATGTTCCGCACCGCACTTTGCCTTAACAATTTTTTTGGTTCACCATAAGAGCCGTTTACGGTGGAATTTTTTTCACAACAAAAAACCGTCCTTTTATTTTTGTCGTAGAAAAATATCTTCCCACCACAGGAAACCAATAGACTGTACCGTTGGAAATCCCTGTCCTGTATGAAAGGTCTTATTCCATCTACATTCGTGGGATTTGAATCAACAAAAGGAACATCAACGCTCCCGGCAAAATCGTTCCAAGCGTCTTTCATGGAAACGCCGTAGACAGTCTTGAAAATGGAAAAATAGGACAACCCTTTTAAGTTTTCCATTCTGTGCCAATATTCCACGAATTTTTCTTGTCCGTAAGTATTGTAAATGTATTGGAAAAATTCGCCTCCGAATTTGTAGTTGTAGTCTGCAATGTAAATGTCCCTTGCCCCGGTAATTTCCGCAAACCTTGGGAATTTGCCTTCTATTTTTGCCTGCTTGACAAAATGAGAAGTGTATTCCGAATTAAGCCGACCTTCCCCAAACCGGCTTTCTTCAAGAACTGCAACACCTTCTATTTGTCCGCTTGTACGAATTAATGCACCGGGAGTAAGAACGTCGCCAAAGATTTTGCTTAGGATTTCCCAAAACTTGTTCTTAATGTTCAAAGTAATTGCATGGGTCAACTCATGCCTAAACGTCATCAAAACGTCGTTTGCAAAAACTTCCATGCCGCTAGAAGGCTGTGTATCGTACATCACAATTTGGTTGTAAGGGAAAACGGAAAAATACGCATTGAATTCATCCTGCGCCGTGGTTAATGTGACAGGCATTCTAAAGTCATGGGAAAGTTCATACCGTTCATGCAGCTCCTCATAAATGGAATCAGCATTTTGCACAAGAACAGAAGCTGTTTTTTCGGATTCCGATGAATATATGATGTCAAAATATTTTGTTTTTGCAACTTTGACATCTTTTTGACCTGCCATTATTCCTTCATAACAAAAGGCCGAAAAAAAACAGAGAAAACATACAAAAACACAGACTGATTTTTTTGCAAGACAAAGAGTCGGCTTGTCCATGTGGAAATAATAGTACAATTCATGGCTCTTTGCAAAGAGCATAAAATGCAGTATCATAGTTTGGTATGAATGCAATTATAACGGTTGTGGGAACAGACCAAGTTGGAATAATAGCCAAATTAAGCGTTTTTTTGGCTGAACATGGAATAAACATAGCGGACATAAGCCAGACAATTCTTTCTGGGAATTTTGTAATGATGATGATGGTGGACTTAGCAAGTTCCGACGTTCCAATAGAACAACTGCGCTCCGACATGCATGAACTGGGAGAACAACTCAACGTGGACATAAACATCATGCACGAGCGGGTGTTCAGTGCAATGCACAGAATCTAATCCATCACGGAAAATCGTCGTATTATCACCATGTAGGCAATAAAAAGTGGAATGGCAGCAGAAAACCATGCTATAGGTCCTGCCATGCATATTCCTGCAAAACCAAACACATAAGGCAGCGTATAAGATGCCACCGTCCTTGCGACAAGTTCAAAAATACCTGCCATAAGGGGCATAAAACCTTTGCCTATACTTTGAAGAACATTTCTGAACACAAAAATAACGAACAAAGCAGGAAAGAACACAGACGTGATGCGTAGATATTCTTTCGCTGTTTTCACGACTTCCACCGCATTGTCACTGACAAAAAGCCCTGTCAATTGCTCTCCAAAAATCAAAGCAATTGCCATAGAAACCAAAGAAACAGAAATTGTAAGCAGGCAACATTTGTTTGTACCTTCTTTTATTCTGTCTATGCATTTTGCACCTAAATTTTGTCCTGTATAATTTGCCATGGTCACACCAAAAGTTCCGGCCGCCACAGCCACAAGTTGTTCCACTTTTTGGGCTGCTGTATAGGCTGCAATTTTTACCGCTCCAAAAACATTCAAGGCACCCTGTAGAACAACAACTCCTATTGCCGTTATGGAAAACTGGAATGCCATGGGAAGACCTATTTTCAGGTGCTTCCATGCGAACCACCAGCACCAATGGAAATCACTGCGTTTAGTCCTAAGAATAGGAAACCTTATAATTGTGTAAGATAAAGAAGCAATTCCAGAAAAACCTTGGGAAACAACTGTTGCCAAGGCAGCACCGGCAACCCCCATGTCAAAGTACGCTATAAACAGAATGTCCAACACAATGTTCATAAAAGCCGAAACCATCAGAAAATACAGAGGGGATTTACTGTCCCCCAACGCACGAAGAACGCAGGCAGTCCC
>JAZSMM010000064.1:0-2809 GCA_045535895.1 Treponema sp. | reverse complement strand
GCTGTAAGATTGTTGCGGAACAACACAAGCAAGGCTATGCCAATTCCTGCAATGGAAAACCCGTAGCCCACAGAGAAAAAATAGACATACATTACAAAGCCAAAGGCACTCAACGCCAAGGCGACCAAAAAAGTAATTCCCAAAGAAAACATAAAAACCTCTTTATTTAAAATTAATCTTCTGCCACCAAAATCAATTTGTCTGATTCTGTGAACGTGACGGCATTGGCTTTGGACGGGTTCAATACAATGTCAAATTCCCCGTTGTCCTTCATTTTTTTGTAGCCTATAGCGATTTCTCCATAACGTGTAGCAGAAGCGCAAACTGTGTAGAAATCCACAGGAACGCCGCATTTTATGTAGCGGTCAACATTCTTCATGTAAAGTTCCGAACCGTCGTCCGAAAGAAGGTCGTCCAGAATTGTGAACTGTTCCCTTGTCTGTGAAATCTGGGTCATCATAAGGGCGGTTATGTTGCTACTTACAACAAAGTCTGTCACCTTTGTAACCTGTGCCAACTCTTGGTTTTCCACACTACGCATTTCACTTGTGACCGTGAACTTTAGGTTTGCGTTACGTGCTATATCCCTAAGCTGCAATAATAACAGAAGTGTCTTGGAATCCGCTTGTTCGTCGTCGTCTTCCGGGTTGGTCAAAATAAGGATGTTGTCTGGCTTTTCCGCAACAAGATTTTCAAGTTCGCTTCTGTCGAAAATATCGCAGGAGTGAACATCCAGTTTTATGTTTTTAAGGTCACTTTTCTTTGGCAGGAAATCTGATGAAATAACGTCTTTTTCTGCTGCGACCACAACAGCTGAACCTTTTGCGGCGTAACAGTCGAGTTCCGTTATCACTTGGTCAAGAAGTTCGTTGCAGCCAAGAACCAAGGTTTTTTGTTCCACAGGATTGTCTTCTTTTTGTTGTGCAAAGTTTTCTTGGTGAACAGTCGCAGGCGTTGCTTCTGGAACAGAAACTCCGTCGTCTTCCGCTATAAGAACCAATTTGTCTTGAGAATCGATTTTTGTGTCTGGCTTTGGGTTCAGAACGGGTTTTCCTTGTTGAACCAATCCAATTACAGTGGATTTTGGGAAAAGAAGGTTTACTTCTGCCATTGTTTTACCTGCCACGGAAGGAATGTGTTCCACGTAAATTTCGTCACCGTCGTAGCTTAGTAAACTGGTGAAAACAGTGGACATTCCAGGTTGGCGACAAGTGTGGGCCATGATTCTGGCGATTGAACTTTGGTAAAAGAAAACTTCTGCACGACCGTTTCCTGCAATGCGGGCGGCTTGTGCATTTTGTTCGCTGTGGATAAGAGCCGTGATGTAAGCGTCTTTGTTGTCGCTTTCCTCTAAGACTGTGGCACAGGCCAAAACCGCCTTTATGCACATAAAATCATTTTCTCCGTTTACAATTATGGAACGGCAGGTTTGAGGAGAGCATATGGAAATGTCTGAAATGTTGTCCAGATTTCCTGTACGGCAAATTATACGAGTGGTTTTTGTGTCGCTTATTCGCTGGTTTATTAAGTCTTCCATTTCCGTTTTGTCTTGGTTGTCCATAACCACAACCACGGCGTTTTTTTGGTTTTCATTTGCTATGACGAGTTCTCGGATTATGTTCAACGCATTTTCGTTAAAGCCAAGAATGATTACGTGGTTCTTTTCCAAAACTTTGGAATGTCCCTTTCTTAAGGAAGTCATCTTGTCTTCTAGTCCGGTGCTTATTACACCAATCAACATGCTTGTGATGAAAAGACCGCACAAAGTTACAATTGACATAAGAACTATGAACAATATGTTGCTGGTGTCGTCACCTGCGATTGTTCCTGCGTCGATTGCGTGCATAAGGCTGAGCCACATTGCTTCTAGCGGGTTTCCGTATTGTCCGCCGTCTAAAAAAGATGTGATTATTCCTGCGATTGCAACTACAATAAAGGTGATTACAGCCAACAAAAGAATGAGGGAAAGAGTTCCCTTGGACATAAGATTGTCAAACCAATACTTGATTTTGTCCTTGCCGTTTGGTTTTTTCATTCAACGCCTCCCGTTTATTCCAAAAAATATGATTGTTAATTATTGCAGGAACGAGGGAAAAGTGCAACTTGTTAGGCTGTTAAAGTAAAGGCTTTTTATTTACTCTACACAATATTTTCCGCTTAGAGCTAACATTGCGAACATGTACAAACAGTTGTCGTAATAGCGGCGTTCGCCTGTTCTAAGTGGAGTTTCCCAAAAGCGACGAACGATTTTTTCGGCGTTTGCTTTTGCAGCTTCTGAACATGCTAATGTTGTTTGTGCCAATGTTGCCAAAAGTCCGATTGGATGAAGTGCTTTTTCTTCAGTTCCATCTTCTTGCAAAATTGGAGTTCCGTCGATTTTGTATTTTTTGTAATCTTTTGGATCGATGTCTGCAAAAAAGTTGATTAAATTATCTGCAATTTGGCTAAATCCAGTTTCTTTTCCGTTGTTATTCCACAAAACGTCCAATCCGATATTTGCGCCAGTTCTGTAAGCATCGCTATAAAAATCTCCGTGGCCTTCTGGTGGACCGTATGGATTTGGAGTTCCGTCAAAGTTTCCGTATTCTGGATTCATTCCAGTTTTTGGATGGCATGCTTTTATCAAATATTTACGACTTTCTTGAGCTGCGCGTTTCCAAAAAGGTCTGTCTGATTCATCTGCCCATAATGCAAAATAATCATAAAAATGCATTAAGTGATATGATGGGTCGCTAAATCCACAACCTGGAACAAAACGAATCAAAGCAGAATCTTTTTCCCACATAGAAATTTCATGATGAAGACAAGT
>JAZSMM010000202.1:0-4650 GCA_045535895.1 Treponema sp. | reverse complement strand
CCTTTTTCTACTTTTTTTCACTTTTTTTTTGTTAATTCATCATGTTTAATAAATAAAAGTCCGTCAACATTGCCATTTTACACACAAAACAAAGCGTTGACACAAAACAGAGTGCATGCTAGTATTAATAGCTATTTCTTTTATAGAATAGAATATTTTATTTTTCAAGGAATACCCTAAATGAAAGAAAAGAAAATTGATGAGAAAAGAAAATTTTCAACAAAAAAAATATTAATAAGCATAGGTTCGATTTTTATCTTGGTACTAGCTGCAATTTCATTTATTTTTATCCCAGGGATGGCTCAGGGTGCAGGAAAAGAATTGCCTCCTTTTGGATATTATGACGGCAAGCCGATTGAATACAAGCAAGGTTCGTATTTTGCATCTTCCGTCCAATACTTTTCAGAACAGGAAAGTTCCCAAAAAGCCAGTCTCACGGTTACAGACGAATACAACATATTCAATAATGCATTCAGTTCGACTGTTTTCAACATGGCCTACACGCAAGCCGTGGAGGATTCTGGATATATAGTTCCAACCGAATTACTAGACAGGAACATGCGTTTGTATTTCTATGATGAAAACGGAACCTTTTCCCAAAAACTTTTCAATGCAACACCAGAAAACACGAAACTTGAATTAAGGAATTCATTGGTTAATTCCTTGGAATACAACAGATATGACAACGATTTATTTGGTTCCCAAACTGACGTTATGGGAAATTACTCAATGTATGGACTCAAAACATCCTCAAAAGAAACTTCGTTTGTTAAAGAAATGGGAGAAAAACAACGGTCTTTTGAATATGTAGTTTTCGACATGAGCGAATATCCTAGCGACGAGGCGAAAGAATGGGGAAAATCCCATTCCGACTTGTTTACCAAATACGACTTGTCTGTCATTTCCCTGTCTGAAAAATCCGAAGCAGAAAAATTGCTCAAACAAATCCAAAACAACGAGATTCTTTTTGAAGATGCGGCGGCTGAATATTCGAAGAATTACTATAGCAATGAGGAAACCGGAGGCAAACTAGGAGATTCTTACAAATACAACTATCAGATAAAATCCATTGTAAAAGATGAAGATGCTTTTAATGAGATAACAGCCCTTCCTGTTGGCTCCATAACGGGAGTAATAGAAACACAAAACGGATATTCAATTTTCAAATCTAATGCGCCTTCCACGACACCAAATTTTGATGATGACGAATTACTTGAAATTGTTTTAAAATATATGGCGACATATGAAACAGGAATAATTGAATCATATTTCATAGATGTGGCAAGAGATTTTGCAAACAAAGCCGCACAAACCAATTTTTCTGATGCAAGCATGGAATACAATCTTACCCTTGACAAAATAAATCCTTCACCTCTCAACTATGGGGACAATCCATTATTGCAAGCAATGAGTACAACAAACGCTTCATTGGCAAATGCTGCAAAAAACGAAAACTTTTTGAAAACAGCTTTTTCCTTGCAGAATGATGAAATATCAAATCCAATAGTGCTTGGAAACAATGTCATTGTAATGAAACTAACAGGAGAAGAGTTAGTCCAAGGAAACGACACTATGTTCTTGTATTACACCACAAGTTTTGATCGTGTATCCGTAAACACGGCAATAATGACGAGCGACAAACTAGAAAACAACTTGATGGAAGTGTTTTTCAAATACGCTTTTAATTGAACATGAACAACACGACCAAAGTATACAAGCCCTGCCTGGTAGACACTGGGCAGGGCTTGTCCGTTTTATACAAAGAACGATTTATTTATTCCAAATTCAACCCAATCATCCCAGTCGAAAAACTTGTCCATTCAGTTGAAATTCGGGAAAACACTCTGATATTGTGTTGTTCCCCGGTCCTTGGCTATGGATTGAAAACCTTAGAAAGCAGGCTGCCAGCAAATTGCTTTGTGCTTGTAATAGAAGCTGATTTCAACCTGTTTTCTTTGTTTGACATGGATTCAATACCAAAAGGTTTTGGTCTTATAGGACCAAGCACCATACAATCAACCGTAAAACTGTTTGAGACAAAAAATTCTATTACAGAAAACGGAGTTATAGTGCCACCACTTGGAACTTTCAGGCGTTGCATACGACTTGACCTTTCCGGCGGCGCAAAGTTAAATGATAATACTTACAGTGCAATCAACCATAATTTTGATAAAATCATCGCCAATTTTTGGAAAAATAGAATGACATTAGTGCAATTGGGAAGATTGTACCACAGAA
The DNA here is from genome assembly GCA_045535895.1 of Treponema sp. Taxonomy (GTDB): domain Bacteria; phylum Spirochaetota; class Spirochaetia; order Treponematales; family Treponemataceae; genus Treponema_F. The sequence goes on along the minus strand of JAZSMM010000202.1, from coordinate 2,412 downwards.
ATTTATTTAAAAATACATGGAAAATTCCTTTTACAAAAGAATTCCAACCGTATTCTGTACAAAAAACAATCGTTGTCCTAGGAGCAGGGACCAGCGTAGACGACTTCATAGATTCATTATCACAAACAAAACAAGAATTCCGCAAGAATATTTTTATTATCGCAGTTGATGTTGCTTTAGAGGCGATGTTGTTACGTGGAATTTATCCAGACATCGTAATAGCACAAGAAAGTCAATTTGCAATTCAAGCAGCCTATGCGAACGCTCGTTCAAAAAAAATTCATATTTACGCCGACCTTGCATCAAGGCCGTCGGTCCTGTACAACCAAACAAATCAACCTAATTCAAACGGGTTATGCAACTGCACAGGAGGCCCGATTTCTTTCTTCTACACAAAATTTGCAAACACATCCTTGTTTAAAACATTACAAGAACTAAACATTATGCCTGAACAAATTATTCCGCTTGGTTCTGTTGGTGTAACAGCCACAGAGATTGCACTTAAACTTAGGAAAAACAAGGATATTCCTGTCTTTGTGTCGGGCTTAGACTTCTCCTTCCCTGCAGGAAGAACACATGCCAAAGGTTCAATGCAACAAACCCACAACCTTTCAAGACAAAACAGATTGAACCCGATTGGTTCTCCGGCAACCGCTTTTGCGGAGACAGCACAAAAAACGGAGGCCTCATGTGGTTTTTATACCGACTATAAATTGAAACAATATTGCAATATATTTGCATCCAAATATTCAGGTGTACCCAATCTGTTCAAAATATCAAACAAAGGAATCCCTCTGGGAATTCCAACCATAACAGAAACAGATTTTTTTCAAACAATTCTTACGACATCCAATGCTTTAGATTCAGACAACAACAATTGCGTAGACAGAATAAAGGACATAAAACTTACAAAAAAAAGAATAGAGCAGGGGAAAAGGTTTTATATACAAGAAGAAAAAAAACTCATCCAGCTAAAAGAATGGCTGACAAACGGCGGGGCTTCTCAAGAAGATTTGTTTTCCATGTTGCAAAAATTAGAATATCTTTATGTCCATTTCCCAGACGGGTATGAGCCTTCGACCGAAATCCAATTTCTTAAACGTGTTAGGGCTGAAATAGATTTTTTTCTAAAAGACATACGCCTGGCACTCAAAAAATTAAATAAAACAGAAAAACAATACGAAGGCAACATTTAATTTACTCTTCTTTCGTTTTGAGGACAGCCAAAAACGCAGATTGTGGCAGATCCACATCACCAACCATCTTCATGCGTTTTTTCCCCTCTTTCTGTTTTTCCAACAATTTTCTCTTGCGGGTTATGTCCCCGCCATAACACTTCGCAAGAACATCTTTACGCAACGGGTTTACGGTTTCCCGGGCAATTATTTGGCTTCCTATTGCACCTTGGATGGCAATTTTGAACTGCTGACGTGAAATTTCTTCTTTGAGCTGGGAACATACGTGACGCGCCCTTTCATATGCATTGCCTTTGAAAGAAAGTTGCGCCAATGCGTCAACCGTTTTTCCGTTTATAAGTATATCAATTTTAACCAAGTCCGTGGAACGATAACCTATCACGTCATAATCAAAAGACGCATATCCACGACTGTAGCTTTTTAGACGATCGTAAAAATCAAACAGAACTTCCGCAAGCGGCATCTCATATGTGATTTCAACACGCTTTTCGTCCAGATACTGCATGTTTGTTTGTATGCCCCTTTTTTCGGTACAAAGAGACATTATCGAACCTAAATATGTAGCAGGAGTTATTATGGAAGCTTTGATATATGGTTCTTGGGCACAAGCAATTTTACCCTGGTCTGGATAATCTGCAGGATTGTCTATATAGAGTTCCTCCCCGTTGGTGAGGGCGACAAGATACCTAACAGATGGAGCTGTAAAAATCACTGCCTGATTAAAATCACGTTCCAGCCGTTCTTGAACAACCTCCAGATGCAACAACCCAAGAAAACCACAACGAAATCCATGCCCCAAGGCAAGGGAAGAATCCTTTTCATATACAAGGCTTGCATCATTCAAGGTGAGTTTTTCCATGCTGTCACGTAGTTCTTCGTAGTCGTTAGAATCAATAGGATAAATCGACGAAAAAACAACAGGCTTGACTTCTTTGAATCCGGGCAAAGGAGATTCCACAGGATCATTTGACAGTGTTACGGTGTCACCTACCCGTACATCAGAAACTGTTTTAACACCTGCGATTATGTATCCTACATCACCGGCATAAAGCCCGTCCGTTTCTTCCAATTTTATCCTGAATATTCCTGTGGTTTCAACTTTGTACTCAGTGCCGCTGCTCATAAAAACGATTGTCTGTCCCGGCTTTATTGTTCCTTCAAACATCCTCAAATGAACTACAACCCCCCTGTAAGGGTCGTAATGACAGTCAAAAAT
>JAZSMM010000221.1:0-2565 GCA_045535895.1 Treponema sp. | reverse complement strand
GACTGAATAAAAAAATCAAGACCAGAGGGATGGTATACCAAGAGTTGTACCAGCGGGACTTAAACCGTGCCATGTCCGACGGATATTGATTTGCTGAATTCAGTTTTCCAAAGACCGCCTAGTCTTCCGGGCGGTTCTTTTTTTTGCGTTTAAAGTTGAAAAGCGGTTCCATTTTTTCTTCCAAATGCCATTTGTCAAAGACATAAGTCATCAACCTTTGGGAAATAATTGAACCAGCCAACAAAGCAACCATAAAGACAACGGGCATAACCATCATTGCGCTTTCCTTAAAAATAAGCACAACAATCACCGCAAGAAGAATTAAAAGAGCCAGAACAATCAAAATGTTTATGATTGTACTTACAATAAGAAAAACAACCGTAGCTTGTTTTTTAGTCATTTTTTGCTTCCTTTTGTTCAGATTTTTTTTCCAGTATAATTGCCCTTGCAAAAGAAACTATCAAGAGAACTCCGCAAACGCAAATTGCCGCGTCGGCAACATTGAATGTGGGCCAGCGCTCAAGGCCGAATATTCCGTAGAATTTCACATCAATAAAATCCACAACGCCTTGTTCCCTAAAGAACCTGTCGAACAAGTTCCCCAGGCCGCCGCCCAAAACACCTGCTATAGCCCAACGCTGGAAAAACGTGAATTCATCACTTTTAAAGTATATTACCAAAACAAACACAAGGACAACCAAAGGAAGAACGCCCAGCAAAATCATCCGCAATATCTCTGAAAGTGAATGTCCCATGCTAAATGCGGCCCCCGTATTGTAAACATGTATTATACGCAGAATGCCGTCAAAAAAATCAAATCCTATTGTGTAAGGGGGAATGTGTTCCGTAATAAGCCATTTTGTTACTTGGTCCGCCACAAAGACCGTGATTGTAAGCACAAGGGGCAGAACTTTTTTCCGCAACGGGTTTTTTTCTACAAACTCAACGGGAATTATATTCTCTGTCATATAGAATATATTATAGTATCTGGCAGCTAAAGTCTATATCCACAAAAAATCACAAACCTGTTGGCACGTCAATAAAAACAGTTTGCAAGTTTTTTTCCCTTGCAAGTTTTTCCATGACAAGACAAACCCCAACAGTTTCTGTCTGGTAATGTCCGCCAGCAATCACGTTGATTTTGCCTTCCTGTGCCAAGTGGTACTGTTCGTGGCCAATTTCACCGGTTATAAAAGCGTCATACCCGGCTTCAACAGCTTGTTGGACATCATCCCCCGCCCCGCCAGAAATAATCGCAACGGTTTTTATCTGTCGCTTGCCAAACGGCAGGATGTGCAGTGGTTTTTCTTCAACGGACAAAACTTTAGAAGCTATTTGTTCTACATTCATAGCCTCTGACAAATCACCTGCAACACCTATTGTCATGCCACGCCATTCCCCAAAAGGCACGACGTTTTCCAAACCCAAGCGTTTTGCCAAACCGAAGTTGTTACCAACAACTTCGTTGGCGTCAAGCGGCAGATGGCAGGCGTACAAGGCCATGTCCTTGTCCAAAAGTTCTTTTGTTCTGTAAAAATGGTTTCCTGTTAGCGTTTGACTAGAACTCCAAAATATTCCATGATGAACAAAAAGCAATCCGGCGCCTTCTTTTGCCGCCTTGGAAATAGTTTCTTGGCAAGCGTCCACCGCAAAAGCAACCTTGTTTATTTGTTTTTCACACGGGTTGCCGTTTTGCACCTGGATTCCGTTCTGCGAAGGGTCTCCGTAAAAATCGTCCATCTTAAGGAAAGAACGAAAATATTCATCCAACTCAACAAGCGTCATAATCCACCCCCTGCATATTTGTCTTGTTCAGTTCTTTGCTCGCAAAGATATTTGTGAAAACGGAATCTGTATTCCGGCTTCGTCCAAAGATTGTTTTACAGCGACAAACACTTGGTTTTTTGCTGCAAACAAATCGCCACTGTTTATCCACACGTTCAAAGTCAAATTAACTCCCATCTCCCCGAATCCGTCACAAGTCAAAACCGGCGGCGGGTCTGCAAGAACGAAGGAACATTTTTCAGGAACGCAGGAAACGACATCCAAGGCTTGCTGTAAATTGGTGTCGTAAGAAACCAGGACGCTTACGGGAAGTCTGCGTGTGGGGTAAAAAGACGTGTTGTGAAGATTTGTCTTCAGGATGGTTTCGTTTGGAATGCGTACCATTTGGTTTTCCGGCGTTTTTATTTTAACAGAAAGCATGTCTATCGAATCCACCGTCCCGGAAACATCTTCCACCGTGATATAGTCCCCCACTTTCAGTGCATGTTCGGCTATTATAAAAAAACCGCTTATTATATTGCTAAAAGAAGTTTGAGCTGCAAAACCTATCGCAACTCCGGCAATTCCTGCAGCCCCAAGCAACGCCGTAAGGTCTATGTTAAACAAGCGCAATATGTAAAAGACCACAAGCACGTAAAAACAAAATTTAAGTATCTTGTTTATGGACTTTACAATGTTGGGCTTTAATTTTTTCGAAGCAACCCTTTTTACAAGAATTGAAACCCCCATGTAGACAAGCCAAAAAAAAGCCAAGCCTATCACCGTGGTTATCAATTTGGA
>JAZSMM010000309.1:0-1665 GCA_045535895.1 Treponema sp. | reverse complement strand
CCGCCACTTTTTTTGAAAGAATGCTTGCCGTTATGAGGGGAATTGATTCCACCGTTCCCGTTACGTCCCTTAGTGCGTAAAGAAGACGGTCCGCGGGAACTACGGACTTTGTTTGACCTGTCATGGCAAATCCGGTCTGGGCAATCAAATGCTGGAATTCTTCCGTCCGCAAAGACGTGCGGTAGCCTTCAATGGAGTCCAACTTGTCCAAAGTTCCGCCGGTATGCCCCAAAGCTCTGCCGCTCATCATTGGAACTTGGATTCCGCAGGCTGCAACAATAGGTGCTAAAGGAAGTGATATTTTATCTCCTACGCCTCCTGTGGAATGTTTGTCAACAAAAGGTCCTGTAAGACCGGGGATATTTGTTTTGTGGTGGTCCATCACTTCGCCGGAACGCAGCATTACATCTGTGAGCGCTGCCGTTTCTTCAAACGTCATTCCGTTGAAGTACACCGCCATCAACCATGCCGAAATCTGGTAGTCAGGGATGTCTCCCGCAACATAACCTGCCAAAAGGAATTCCAGTTCCTGCCTTGAAAGTTCTTCCCCGTTTGGGAAGTTGGGGCTTCCCCTTTTTTTTGCAATTATATCTACCGTCCGAAAATTATCCGCCATATGTACTCCATGATAATATTATAGCAGTATATAGCAAAAATTTAGCACGGTAAAGCACTGTTACAGGGGAATGTTGCCGTGTTTTTTTTCAATTCTTGTAGTTGTTGTTTTGTTCAAGAGGAAACGGAAACAATTGGCGACGTATTTTCTGGTTTCTTGTGGTTCGATTACTTCTGAAATATAGCCACGTTCTGCCGCTGTTGCCGGACCCATAACCGTGTCCTTGTATTCCTGTGTTTTTTGTGCGACCAGTTGGGTTTGGCTGTTGTCCTTGAGTTCCTTTGCATAAAGAATCTGGATTGCACCTTCTGCCCCCATGACGGCAATCTCTGCCTTGGGCCATGCAAACACAAAGTCCGCTCCCAAATGCTTGGAACACATGGCTATGTATGCTCCGCCGTAGGCCTTCCGTGTTATCACGGTGACTTTTGGTACGGTGGCTTCGGAATAGGCATAAATCAATTTTGCTCCATGTCGGATTATCCCTTTTTGTTCTTCCTGCGGTCCTGGGATAAAACCGGGAATGTCCACAAAGTTTAGCAACGGCACGTTGAATGAATCGCAGTAACGGACAAACCTTGCCGCTTTGTCAGAAGCGTCGCAGTTCATTATGCCGCCCAAACCTGCCGGATTGTTTGCGACGATTCCGACTGTTTTTCCTTCTACACGGGCAAAGCCTGTGACCACATTTGCAGCGAATTCCTTTGCCACTTCAAAAAAAGATTCGTCGTCAACAACACAGTCGATTACATCCCTTATGTCGTAGCCTTGTGTGCTGCGCTCCGGGATGATTTGCGTTATTTTTTTTGTCTTTTGTTTTTCATCGAATTTGAATTTGTTTTGCGAGGGGGATTCCCCATAGTAGTGTGGAATGTAGTCCAACAATTCCCTCACCTTGGCAAAACATTCCTTTTCGTCTGGGCAACGGAAGTGGGTTACTCCACTTTTTTGTGAATGTATTTCACCTCCGCCGAGTTCTTCCTCCGTTATGTCAAGGAACATTACGCTTTTGACAACCTTTGGACCTGTTATGAACATATAGCTGATTG
>JAZSMM010000292.1:0-8625 GCA_045535895.1 Treponema sp. | reverse complement strand
TGCCTTGTGCGAATGCAGAACAATTTTCAAAGAACGTACGTCTGCCTTGGAAATATTTGTCGTATTCGTCTTGTAGTATTGTGCCACCCAAAGGCTTGTCCTGCGCATCAAATCCGTCGCATTTGGATAGCAAGTTTTGTTTTTGCTGTGAAAGAAAATCATATTCTTCCAAAAGTTGACTTGAGTCGGTATAGTATGAAAGCCAGGATCCGTCTGCGGACAACAAATAGCATTCGTTGTAGAACCAGTCAATGCAGGCCAATATCCTGTCTTCCGTGGCAGCCAGGTTGAGCAAAGAAATTACAGGTATGTGCCTGAAACTTTCGTCATAGATTCTATGCTGCCAGTTGATTAGCATGTAGCCGTCCCTGTCAAGTGGAATTTTTATATCTGTCCATGTGGAGTCCCCCGGTAGACGGACACCTTTTAATACAAGGGACTTTTTTTGGCGTTCGATGTATTGGACGTTCAACTGGTTGAGCAAGGGTGCAAACACCAATTGCGGTAAAAATAATCCGTCTTTTTTGTACAACAACTCTATGCGTCTGCGTATTCCGTCGTTGTCAACCACGACATTTGTAAAGCCCGCGCCTGCTGCTCGTTGCATTAAAATATCTTGTGCTGGTGAAAAGCCTTCCGTCAGTTCGGGCTGCAAGGAAAATGTGTTGCGGTTTGTCTTGTGGATAAGATTTTCGTTGTCGGAAACATTGTCCAGCATAAAACGGTGTTTTACGTAGTCTATGTCTTCTTGTGTTGTGCTTACTACATCCATGTAGTTCACGGTCAACCACGAATTGCCAAAAAATTGCAGGGTCCTTCCAAAATAATCGTCGTTGTCACGGGACAGATTATCCAGTGCGTTGTGCAACGAAGAAAAAACAGGGGCGATGTTGTCTTGCGTCACACCTGCGTTCATTTCCGGAAAATGCTTGGGTTCTATTTGACCGTCTGCGACGGCTTGCGCAAGTTGCTCCATTATGGTAGTCACGGTATGTTCGCTTTCAGTGAGTAACGAAGGCACCTGCGCCAGAGTGTACGGGTTTATTCCGTGTTGGGAAGGAGACAGATACTCGATATCGAACGTTACATCCGAGGCTCCCAGTTCTTTCATGGTGACCAGCACATCCGCCATGATATCCCTTGTCCAAGGCCAAGTTCCGACTGCGTCCAACGACTCGTCGTCTATGTCGATAAGCAAAATATTATCAGCGGCTTCGCTTTCCGGCGATATTTTTAGCAGAAGGTCGTATAGATTATTGTCGATTCCATTGAATCCCCCAAAAAAACCGATGGAAAAACAAACAACGACAGCAAGCAGCGAAAGCCAAAAGACCAGTTTTTTTCTAAAAAAATGCAGAAAAGATTTAAAAATCATGGAACAATATTACATCATATGATATTATTGTTAAAGTCTTTTATGGGCCTTTAACCTTAATTTTCGTGAGAGGGTGTAAAAATTATGCAAAAAAAACCGACGCTGATTTTTATTGCGTTGTTTTTGGTTTCTTTTGCCGTCTGTGCGCAACAGGCGGATGTAATCACACAGATAATTGACAGCCCGCAGATGACCTGCGGCCAGGCGGCTTACATCGTGGCGTGTTACGCTAATTTGGAAGCCGAAACTTTTTCCACTGATTGGTCATTGGAGTGGGCTAAAGGCGAAGGTCTTGTAACCAAAGAAATAGAAGGCGACCGACCGATTGAATTGGCGGAACTTGCCGGGCTTTGCATGCGTGCGTGGAACATGCCGGGTGGGTTGTTCTATACATTGAGCAAATCAAATAGATATGCATATAAAGAATTCAAGGCAAAAGGTTTTCTTTTCCCTTACGATGATTCTTCCATGACAATATCAGGGGCTCGTGGGTTGAATTTGATTTTTAAATGCATGGAAAGCCTAGAGGCCGACAGACTTTACAATCCAGAGCCGTCAGAAGATTACTTCGCACCTGATCAAGAAAACGATGGTTCGGACGGCCTTCACGAGGATAGGTGATTCTTTATGAAAAAATTGTTTTTGTGTTTTATTATTTTAGTTTCTGTCTTTGTTCGTGTAGGAGCTGTTGATTTTGGAGGTCTTTTGGCCAGCGACACGGAGTTCACGAAAATCGGTGACGAGTCTTTTGCTGTCGCAGAAACTGCGGATGCAATACTGAACCTGAGAGTTCCCTTTTCAAAAGACGGGCGTTCTTACATGGTTGCGGAAGGGATGTACCGTTTTGAAGTTGTTCAAGATGACTTGTCACATGTACTTGACATGCCTTTGTTGAAGGTGAACTTTGCCCTTGACAGCGCAGCGGGTGTTTTGAATGTTTCTGCGGGACGCTATGGAATACAAGACATAACAGGTAAAATCTTCCTTCAACCTACGGACGGGCTTTCCTTTGTGTATAGTTCAGATTCCGTCGTTTCATCTGTTTACGCAGGCTACACAGGTTTGATTAACAGTAAGACAACAGACATGGTGGAAGTGCCAAGTTTTGAGCCTGCAGGAAACGACTTGTATGTGTTGTCGTTGCCTTATCTTGTGTTTTCCGGCGGTGTGGAGCTTCCTTATCTTGCTTTTAACCAAACGCTGTTGTTTGACTTGTGGGGTTTTGTTGGAACTCAAGGATTGGGTAAGAATTCTATATATACATCGCTTGTTGCTTCTGGACCTTTGGCAGGAACTCTTTTCCATACAACAGGTGCGAGTTTTTTGGTTGACATTACGGACAATAAAACGACATTTGGTTTTCTTGCCGACTTTAATTTGGTCTGGAACCTGCCTTCCATTCGTTCAAATGTTCTTGCAAGTTTTGTCTATGCATCCAAGGATTTCAACTCTATAACTTCTCAGTCTCCATTTGTCACTGGTGTGCATTGGAACAACCTTATGACAGCGGGTCTGTGTTTTTCTGTCGTTCCCGTTTCTTCCGTATATGTCGGGGCGGAAACCATGGTTCTTTTTGATGTCGACGAGTTTGGTTACAAGGGAACGCAATTTTCAGGAAAAGCGAAGTGGCAGATTTTGAGCGATGTTCATATTGCTGGTGTTGCTTCTTATTTCATGGCATCTGAAAACGTTGATTCTGTTGCGAGCTTTACGATAGAAGCCGCTATAAGTTTTTAGTATAGGGGGATTTTTATGGCCAAACGTATTTTTATTTTTTTTGTGTGTTTTTTTGTGACGGCCACGATTTGCTTTGCTCAAAGCGGAAAAGCGGAGGTGGTTTCATTTACAGGAAAGGTGGAATATCAAACTTCGGAAGGTTGGAAGCCGTTGCGTGTTGGAGTTCTCCTTGACCAAGGTACTGTTATTTCCACTGGGTTTAAGTCCACCCTTGTTCTTAAAATAGGTGGTTCCAACTTCACTGTGGCACCTTTGTCCAGAATCGCTATATCAAAATTGACGGAAAGCGATTCGGGCCATGACACTGAAATGCAGCTTTCAGCTGGAAAACTAAAAATAGATGTAAAACCTGTGTCTGGAAAGACGGCTTCTTTTAGGATAAAAAGCCCTGCTGCAACGGCTTCTATTCGTGGTACTTCCGGTGAATTCAGTGTGGACGGAGTTTTGAGGGCGGATACAGGTGTATGGTCGTATACCACTGCCGAAGGTAAAAAGCAGATGGATGTTAGTGCGGGTCAGCAAATTCAAGTGTCTAGTACGGGTGCGATTGTCAAGCCATTGGACGTTGCCATGAAGGCTGTAGGGGAATCTTCTGGTCTTACAAAAACCCTTTCATCTGAGGAAACGACCATCTCCACAGGAACAGTGCCACAGACGACGGTTACTTTGGCTGATACGCCTGTTGTGGTAAAAGCCAATGCAACGATAGAAGTTTCTGTGAAAATGCCCCAGTAGGATACATTGCGATGTGTTGGAAATGTCCCAGACCGATAGACAGTTCTTTAGATATCTTCCGTGCTTCCGTTTGTCCTGAATGTGGTGCGGATTTGCATTGTTGTTTGAACTGCCGTTTTTATGAGCCTGGAGCCCATTACGACTGCCACGAGTCTGTGGATGAACTTGTGAAAGACAAAGAACGTGCCAATTTTTGCGATTGGTTTTCCGCCAAAACAGGGCTTGCAAAAAATACTTTTGGTGTTGGTCGTTCTGGAACTGCGTCTCGCACTGCTTTTGACAACCTTTTTTCTATATAGATAAAAACGAACAATGGACTTCGCTTTTTTGGATTCCGGGACAGGTGGTTTGCCATATATGCAATATCTAAAGGACAGTTGTCCAAAGGCACGTTGTATATATCTGGCGGATACAAAGAATTTCCCTTATGGCGACAAGACCTCTGATCAAATTGTTCACGCCGCTACTACTGCCGTTGATTTGATTTTGTCTCATTGGAAACCCAAAACTTTTGTTCTTGCCTGCAATACGATGTCTGTGTCCGCTCTTTCTGAGTTAAGAAGAATTTTTCCGGAGATTTCGTTTATAGGAACTGTTCCTGCAATCAAGTTGGCGACTGCTGTTACACGAAACAAAAGGATTGGTTTGCTTGCCACAAACCGTACCGTGCAGGACCCGTACACGGACAACCTCATAAGAAAGTTCGCAAGTGATTGTACTGTAATCCGGCGCGGGGACGCGCAATTGATTTCTTTCATAGAGCATGATTTTTTTAAAGCCAGTGAAGACCAACGTGTTGATTCGGTTAGGCCGGCCGTTGATTTCTTTTTGAAAAATGAAGTGGACACAATAATTTTGGGTTGTACTCATTTTGTCCATGTCTCAGGCTACATACAGAAACTGGCTGGAAAGAATATTGATGTCATCGACTCAAGAAGCGGTGTTGTCAGGCAGGCCTTGAAGGTTGCCTTCTCACAGAACAATCAACAAACGAAACCCGTTGTGGACGAGCCGCATGACCGAAGTTTTTTTGTGACTAGTTTGTCCAACAATACGGAGGCAAAATTGTATGAGCGAATTTGCTTTGAGATGGACATTCCGTGGGGCGGAGTACTTGGGGGAGCATAAAGCTTAAAATCAGTTGGGCTTGTCGGAAAATGTCTTGTACTGATTGTCAAAAAGTTTTTGTATTTCCGTTTCCACAGAACGGAAAGCCTCCACTACCTCTGGATCAAAAGATTTCCCTTTGTCCGAATATATGCATTCCACGGAGTCCTCATGGGTATAGGCTTTCTTGTAAGGTCGCACCGCCCTTAGGGCATCGTAGACATCGATTATGGACACTATGCGTGCGGCAAGAGGAATTTCGTCTTTTGAGATTCCCCTTGGATAACCCAAGCCGTTCCATTTTTCATGGTGCCCATAAGCGATGTCCGCCGCCATCTCCATTGTCGGTTTCCCGTCTAGTATCTGGAAGCCGATTGTCGTGTGCGTTTTTATTATTTCAAATTCCGCTTGGGTAAGTTTTCTTGGCAAATGGAGGATTCCGTCCGGGATTCCGACTTTGCCGATGTCGTGCATAGGTGCAAATATAGCAATCTGGTTTTGGTATTCCCGATTCATGCCCAAAGTCTTTGCAAGGAGCTTTGACATTTCGGACACACGGTTTAGGTGCTGTCCAGTTTCATAGTCACGTGCCTCCGCCAATTCCGTCAATGCTTGATAACATGCCAACCTGGTGTTGTACTCAATTCTAGCTTGCTCATGCTCATAACTGTAGAACCTAAAGGCGGTTTGAATCCTTGCCTTCAATTCGGCAGGATGAAAAGGTTTGGAAAGATAGTCGTCCGCTCCGGCGTTTAATGCTTCAACTATGTCTTCTGTGGAGTCTTTGCTCGTGAGCATTATTATGTATTTGTAACCCTTTTCATGGGAATTGCGTATCAACTTGCAGGCTTCCAGACCTGACATGTCTGGCATTACCCAGTCCAACAGGAACATGGAATAATATGGATCTGCTTGATATATTTCCCAAGCCTCTTTCCCCGACGAACAGGTCGTGACTTCATAATCCCAAGACTTCAGCAAATCAGCTAGATAAGTTCTGATTGCGAGACTGTCGTCTGCACAAAGAATTTTGAAAACGTCCTTTTTCATTTTATTCGCTCTCCTAGACCTTCCATGGTTTTAATCTGCAAGCCTTTTTGCGATTGAGTCTATGAATTGCCATGAGTCCACAATTTCCCTTGCAGGCGGATTTGCTATTTTTGCCAAATCCCCAGTCATTGTCCCGCCTTCTATTGTTTCAAGGGTTGCTTTTTCAAGTTTGTGTGCAAATTCCACCAACTCTTTTGTTCCGTCAAGTTCTCCGCGTTTTGCCAACGCCCCTGTCCATGCAAAAATCAGGGCGACTGGATTTGTGGAGGTTTTCTCCCCTTTGAGGTAGCGGTAATAGTGGCGCTGCACCGTTCCATGTGCGGCTTCATACTCAAATACGCCGTCCGGAGAGACAAGTACGCTTGTCATCATAGCAAGGCTTCCGCTGGCGGCCGCAACCATGTCGCTCATCACGTCCCCGTCATAGTTTTTGCAAGCCCAAAGAAACCCGCCTTTGCTTTGCATCACTCTGGCCACTGCATCGTCAATCAGCGTGTAAAAATATTCAAGACCAAGTTTTTCATATTTTGCCTTGAATTCAACGTCAAAAACACGTTGGAATATTTCCTTGAACCTTCCGTCATAGGTTTTGCTTATTGTGTCTTTTGTGGCAAACCATACGTTTACTTTCTCTGCAAGACCATACAAAAAACAACAACGCGCAAAACTTTCTATGGATTTGTCGGTGTTGTGTATTCCTTGTACAACCCCAGGACCTTTCATCTCCATTATTGTTTTGCGTATTTCAGTTCCGTCCGTTGCGGTAAACACAAGTTCCGCCTTTCCTGCACAGGGAACGGCAATCTCACAGTTTTTGTAAACATCCCCATATGCATGGCGACCAAGAATTAGAGGTTGTTTCCAACAGGAAACGGTTCCTTTGATGTTGTTTACAATTATTGGTTTTCGGAACACAGTTCCGTCTAGTTCCGCTCGTATTATACCGTTGGGACTGGGGGTAAGTTGCTTAAGGTTGTATTCTTGCATGCGAGCCGCATTGGACGTTATGGTGGCGCATTTGACACCCACACCAAGTCTTTTGATGGCTTGTGCGGCTTTGTACGTTATCTCGTCGTTGGATTTGTCCCTCTCCTTCAAGCCCAAGTCGTAATATTCGGTCTTCAAGTCAACGAAAGGTTCCAAGAGTTTTTCTTTCACGACCTTCCAAAGGATTCTTGTCATTTCATCGCCGTCAAGTTCTGCGATGGCGTTTTTCATTGAAATTTTTACCATAATGAATTTTAACCTTTTAGTAAAAAATGAACTATTTGACATTTTATAGAAAAATTACTAGTTGTACAAGTAGAAATAGATTATAATTTGAGTATTGTTCAATACAGAATTCTTGCAGGAGGCAAAAAAGAACTCTGATGAAGATGGGTGACGAAAAAAAAGCCACTAAATATTTTGCGGCCGTGGTTATCATGGTCGTGGTTGTTTTTTTTGTGTGGTTCTTTTCCGGGCGCACAAAAAAAACATACGAAGTGCCGCTTCCTGTGGTGGTGGTGCAAAAACCGCAGGTTGCGACTATACTTTCTTCTGTTTCCTTTAGCGGACATGTTGAAGCCAGGGCCATGGTGCCTGTTGTCCCTCTTGTCGGTGGAACTATTTTGGAATATCCGATAAAACCTGGTATGCGTGTTGCTTCTGGAGAGCTTTTGGCCAGGATAGACAAGGAACCGTTCAAGCAACAGATGCTACAAGCAAAGGCCGCCTATACAGGTTATGAAAGCAGTTTTGTCAGGGTGGAAGGTCTTTATTCTGCAGGAGCTGTGACACGGCAGGAATACGACACAGTTAAAGCTCAACGTGATGCGGCGAAAGCCCAATATGATTTGGCTGTCTTGCAGCTTGGATACGCCGATGTCACTTCCCCTTTGGACGGAACTGTTCTTTCCGCTCCGCTTGCAAGGGGGAGTGTGGCAGGTCCCCAAAGCCCTTTGGCCGTCGTGGCGGACTTGTCGGATCTGGTCGTTCGCCTTGACGTGCCGGAAAAATATTTCACGCAATTCAATTTGTTGGCCCCTAGGATGGAAGTCACCGTGACGCGTTCCGGGCAAGGTGGATCGGGTTCGGAAGAATGTAGAGGAGTTGTGGATACCGTTGCCCCATATGTTGACGCTTCTTCAAAGACCTTTGAAGTTGTCTTGACTTTGAAAGAAGCTCCTGCAACTTTCAGGCCGGGGATGTATGTGAAAGTGAACGTCGTGCTGAATCGGTACGAGGACGTTCTTGCTATTCCATTGAAAGCCAGAAAGACGGATGGTTCGGTTTATGTGTTTAATCCTGATTCCATGGAAACAAACAAAGGGCGTGTGAAATATCTTGTATTGGAAGACACGGTGGCGGACAATGAATGGCTTATGGTTCCATTCTCGTACGCAGATACTCTTTTTGTCGTGGAAGGTCAAGGCACGGTCTTTGACAATCAAAGTGTCACTGCTGTTTTCTTTGAAGAAAACGATGAAAAGGTAAGTCCGTGAAGATTTCTGAATATGGGGTGAAACACCCTGTTGTGATAGGAATGCTTCTTATAGTGCTGGTGGTGTTTGGCGTTGTGTCCATAGCGAGCATGAACATAGAGTTTATGGCGGATGTGTCAGCCCCTTCTGTTATGGTGG
>JAZSMM010000091.1:0-5800 GCA_045535895.1 Treponema sp. | reverse complement strand
CTGACAAATTGCAGGGGTCCTCGCCGCCTATGGAAACCAAGACTTTCTGGAGATCGCAAGGTTTGTTGCCGTCAAAATCCTTGCGTTTTTTTGGCAAGGGAATAAAACCAATGTTCCTTAAATTTGGCTTTCTGTTCAATTTTGCAGAAGGGATTATATCCAATAGATAATCACAATAAGATGTAAACTGAGAACCTTCGTCTATTGAAAGAACAGGTGCAGCATCCGAAAGTTTTTTTACAAGGTTCTTGTTTATGGAAAAAGCATCCGTGACAATCAAATCGTAAGATTGCTTTTCCGGCAACTCGTTGACAACCTGCCAACTTTCCATGCCAGAGTTCAAAGCCTCTTGTACAAGTTCATCTGTTTCAACAAGACCTGTGGTGGAAGGAATGTATATGTCCGCACCGGTCTTGCAAGCGATTTCAAGGCAACGTCGCAAATGACCCGTCCCATGCCCTTTTGCCACGGTAGGAACACACAAAACAGGATGGACAACAGATTCTCCTAAAAAAGCGGAACATATTTCTTCCGTGGTGTACGGACGACGCAAGCTGCGAGTTCCAGACACATGGCGTACAATCCGCAAGGCCCTGCGGTAATCGTCATATGTGTCGACAGTGGTGCGGTACTCAGGGTGTTTCCACCTTGCAGGAGAAGGAATCATCCTGGCCAAGAAATTCTCTGGATGATTGTACAAAGCCGGTCCGACATGCTCATGGTCATAGGAACTGTCTGTCATGCCACATGATTCTATAAGGGACCTGGCGCAAAAAACTTCAACTCCACTTCCGTGGGGAAGTCCCGTGAAAGTAACGTAATCACATGGATTTTTCTTCGCTTCATCCAGCAGTTGAACTGCCGCCTCATAAAACAGAAAAGGATTGTCCGCCGTGGCACGCAGAATGAAGTCGTTTGGTTCAACACACTCGCTCCATTTTGCGACTTGGCAAAACCGCTCAAGGACATCATCTGCGGGACCTGCAAAACATTCCCAACCATACTCGCGGGCAACCGGAGCAAGTTCCTTTTCAGAGTCATAGTCCACGGCAAGAACATGCCTGTCGGCCTTTACTGCGGACATGGATTCAAGAGTCCAAGCGACCAGCGGCCTGCCTCCCAGGGGAAGCAACGCTTTACGGGGAAGTCTTGTAGAAGAAAGTCTGCACTGGACCACAACTATCGTCATCCTTGGTTCTTCCCCCATGAATCGATTAGCATATAAATATCTTTGGTAAAATTATATCTGTTTTTTTCCACCCAATTTCTGGCCACCTTAAAGTCCCTGCGTGCATCGGCAAAGCTACGTCCAGACTGTTTTTTGTAACTGAAAAATCGGCTTATAGGTATGTAACACCTGTCAGCGGAGAATTTAGGGGCGCAATTCTTCAGATAAAAGCGCAACTGGGATTTGTCCGGCGTAGAATCCTCCACGGGAACAGAATCGTCATAGGCAAGTTGGAAAAGCGGACTCATCACAATGCTTTCGCCCCAAAGCCATGAGCGAACGGAAAAATCCAAATTTTGCCAGTACGGACTGGTTATGGTGTAGTCGTATCCGCCAAGTTTTACAAAACGCTGCCGATTGTAAATCCCCACGAAATCGAAAGGATACAAAGTGGGGATTCTTTCGCTTATGAGAGAAGATGAAATCGGCTTTAACGTATTGGATTCCACCATGGGAGTAAAGCGGACAGGCAAAGGCTGCCTTTGCGCGTCAACCAACCTGGGGACAACGCATAGATTTTCTTCTGCAATATAACGATCCAAAACATTGCCCGAAAGCATTGAAGATCCCACATGGATTGAATCGTTTATGACAAGGACATAATCCTCCTCCAGTTCCGCCATGCCGATGTTTATCATATCCCCGATAGAAACATTTTCATGCGGGACGACAAAACGCACGCACGGGAACATACGGGCAAAATCTTCCACATTGTAGTTCTCCGCCGTCTTGTCTATGGACACAATCGAAGAAAAGCCGTTTTTTATGAGCCTTTCAATTAATTTGGTTCTGTATAAACCGCCCGTTCCCGTGTTCAAAAGAATAACAGCAACAGGCAGTTTTATATTCGGAATCGGTTCTGTTCCGCCAAGCACAGTTTGTTGTATTTGATGCTCGTTAAAAGTTGAAGGTATAATACTCATCACATTTTCCACACTTGTCTGTAAAAACCATGTCCTTGCCCTTCTCCCATACGGACGGCAACGACTCGTCAAAAACATTACCAAGATTTCCTGCTAGCATAAATTCCCTACAAACAGGAACACTGCCGTCCACAAGAACAACCATGTCCCGACGTTGATGCCAACACGGGTTTCTTATGACCGGGGACAAATCGGTGACCTTGTAGTCCGGCAACAAACCCGCAAAGTCGTCGTATTTTTGGATTATCATGCCGGAATCCTTGCGAGAGCGGTAAAATTGTTCCAGCTGCATCTCGTTCAACTTTGTGCGAAGAAACTGCGCGTAGACTGCACCGGGAAAAGCGGAATTCAACAAATCAAATGCTTTGCACGCCTTGTCAAAGGAAATTGGACTGCCGGAACAACCTTCCCCACGCATTGCCTTGTATCCCGATTCGTCAACACTATCAAGAGATACAATCCATATAACAGGAGGATAGCCGTTTGTCCTTGGTTTTGCAGTCTTGCCCAGACTTGATATTTTGTCAACCAATTCTGATGTCACCAACATTCCATCCGTTTCCAACAAAACGGAAAGCCCTTCATAACGCAAAACTGCGGCAACACATCCGGCAATGTCGGGATGATAAAGAGGTTCTCCCCACAAAGAAAGAGAGATAACGGCCTCGCAGGAAAAATCCGCTGCAGCAGAAGCAAGTTTCTCCACTTTTTCCAACGGCATAAAACAGTTTGGATTTTCTTGTTCCGCAACACACGGGTCGTGGCCAAAACATCTTTTGGATTCCTTTGGATATGGGCAGAAATTACAAGTACCGGGACAAACGGACGAAACCTGTACATTGTAAAACGCAGGGACTGTCCTCAAGACGCAGGGCGCAAACACGGCCTTTGAAGCAAGATTGCTTGCGGCAAAATCCTTTGACTTTGCAGAAGAACCGCCAATTAAATTGAACAAATTCACGCAGACGAGCTGCTTTTCTTTTGTCACGCACGAAAAATCAAGGCGATATAACCGCATGTCCTCTGGAGCCATCAGGGTTTCTATCTCAAAGGAATTTATGTCGCTTTTCATTGCTTCAAAGAACACGTTTTTCTCAACTTTCTTCCCCCCACTTCTTTTGCCAATGGATGAAAGTATTGAGACAGTGCCGGGATTCACGACGCACGGGGCAAGCCCTTCCGGCCAACCTTCGGCAAAAGTATATTCCGCGGCGGAATCCATATGCAGGCAACAGATTTCTTTGGTCAAGTCCGCATCATAAAACGGACAGCAACTTTCTGCGTGGATTATGGAATCAAAGCCTTCGCTTTTCTTTGCAAGCAAACCCAAAAAAGCGGAAACTTCCTCGCAATCTTCAACAACAACATCAACCGGAACAGGGAAACCATCCACAGCCCGGACTATGGATTCTTTATGTTCTTGGCAAGTGAAAACAACAACACCGCCGACCTTCCCGCACGAATCATTGTCCAGAAGTTTTTTTATCCAGGAGCAGACACGGTCGAAAGCGGTTTCCCCGTCAAAGACCGGCTCAAATGCATAGGAATGATTTTTATAATCATACACAGAAACAAGGGTTTTCATACTTTATCAATATCGGCAAAACCATATAAAGACCTAAGATTTTTGCCATACCAAAGCGTTGACATAAAATCCGGATGACAACATACTTTGCTTGTATGGAAACAATGTACGACAAATTGGGGAGCTTGCTTAGGGAGTGCCTTGAAACAGGGGACTTCCCCAAGAATACACAAAAGCAAAACCACTCAAAACAGGAAGATTTTTCACCTGAAGAACGCAAAAAAATAATTCCGCCAGAGTTAAAAAAAGAATTCTCATTGCTTGGGCTTTACAGCTGCCTAAACGGTGAAGAAACAAATTGTTTTTCGGAAAGCCTTCCGCCTTTTAGGGAAATCCACAAAGCCTATGCGATGAAACTAAAAGAGATACATCCTGACACAGCAACCAAAACAAAACCCAAGCATGAGATTGCCGTCCAAATACAAGAATTGACAGAGGCCTTTGAAAAAATAAAGGAACATTACAAGGCATTAACGAATTAATGCATAAATACTGCACGCGGCGTTTGAAAGGTTTATCTTTTCCTGGAGCAAAGCGATTTTTTCCGTGACCAAGTCTATTTTTTTTGCAAGGACATCCCTTTCAGAGCCATACCCGGACGAAGCCAATTTTTCTGAATTTTCCACGTCGGATTGGGCGACTTGTATTTTTAGTTCTTGGTACTCAATCCGCAACATGGCCATGTTCAAAACTGACAACTGGCTGCGCAGTTCCTGTAATATGGAATCTTCCGCATCTTTGCGGTTCAACACAACCGTGGACAACTCGCTTTCGGCACGCCGTATTTGGTTAAGTTTCTTGCCGCCATCCCATATTGTAGTCTTAATTCCAAGGGTAAAATCCGCCACTAGGTCACGGCTGAACTTAGTTTTACCTTTGAAAAGTTTTTCCATATCGCCACTTAGACCCACAGAAACTTGCAGCGCCAAATCCGGCTTCCAATACACAGAGCCTTCGGCAATCTTTTGATTTAAAACCGCAATCCGATACAATTCGTCCAAGATTGCCAAGGATTCTTGGGATGAACCCAACGCAGCGTTTTCCAAGTCAAGCTGCGCAATCGCCGAAAGTGCCTTATATTCTTCCAAAGGAGGGACAAAACTTATTTTTTCTTGAGCCAAATTAGAAATCCCTGTAATTTTGCGCAGCGACTGCAACAGGTTGTCCTTTCTGCTTTTTACGTCCTCCTGCGTCAAAGGAACCAAGGCCTCTTGCATTTTTGCCTCCAGCACATTTTGGCGCAAAAGAGCACCCCTCTGCTCCGCCTGAACGGAAAGCTCGACAAGACGATTGGCATATTCCTTTTGCATGTCCAGAAGCTCTTGCATTTCCGAAAGGAAATAAAGAGCGCACAGAGAGGCTTCTAGCTGGCAGTCAAACTGTTTACGTTGGGCGGAAAGCTGCATACGACGGATTTCAACGTTGGAAGAATATATCTTGACAGCGTTTGATATTTTTCCCCATGTAAAGATTGGCTGTTGCATATCCAATTTGAGCGAATAAAGGGCATTGGGCATGCCATCAAAAATGACCAAATCCTGTGCAGGTAAAGGTTGCATGAAAAACTCACCGGTGAAAGGATTCTGGACAGGCAAAGTACCCAATGTTCCTTCTTCGGCCTGTATTTTCCCTATGAGCGGGTTCACCATATAAGAAGCACCAAGGGACAAGTCCACTGTGGGTTGTAATCCTGCCTTTGCGTCTTTCAAATCCAACAAAGAACGCTCGTATTCCTCTTTGGCTTTCAGTATATCCGCATTGTTCAAATTCATAATGTCAGAAAGCCTTTCCTTTGTATAAAAATCCGTACCGTAGGTTCCCGGGACAGAAAACAAGACGGTCACAAGCAGACTCAAAACTTTTGCCTTGTTTGCACCACCTTTGCGTCTTTTGATTTTTTTGTTTTCGCTTGCAAAATACAAGACAGGTATAACGAACAAAGTAATCAAAGTGGAAGTCAAAAGCCCTCCGGCTATTGCCTGTCCCAAAGGTGCGTATATTTCCGCTCCTTCACCACGGGACATAGCCAATGGAATTACGCCCAACATTGTGGTCAAGGTTGTC
>JAZSMM010000301.1:0-7122 GCA_045535895.1 Treponema sp. | reverse complement strand
TACCTTGGAGGGCTCAGCTACGGCGTGTTGGACGATTCCTGCGGAAGGTCTGCCCCACGATTACACGCAACACGGTTGCATGTCACGGCTTTATGTTTTACTTACGCACGGACGGGCGGGGGCGGGAATTTTTTACAAATGGTTTGAATTTTTAGGATTTTGTTAAAACGCAACAAAGAACCAGATTAAATTTGCACAGCCGGCAGAAAAAAACGATACTTTACAATGTCAGGAGAAAAAAAATGAATGCTTTGGCAATAACCAACAGAGCCAGACAAGAGGCTAAAGAAATAGACGAAATATGTTCAATCATTAGGAATGGATATAAACTGGGGTTAAGCCGGCACAACCAGCTTTCCCCCAGTGAACGCTATGAATTTGCATACAAATTGAAACAAGTATGCGAAATAGCCGAATGGATGGCGTATTATGTCACGCCCGAGTGACTTTATTCTATTTTTGATGCTTCCAACGCAACATCTATAAGCAAAGGAAAATACCAAGTTTGCAAGTTGCGGTTGTAGTAGCCGTATCTTTCGCTTTCTGTTGTAGAAGGTTCTGCCACACCGTTGTCCCAAAGGCAGGCTGTCATGCCGTATTTTCTTGAGTGTTGAATAAAATACGCAAACCATGCGGCCCTTTCTTTCAAGTTGTCTTTGTTGGTGGCTCCCATCTCTCCGATTACAACGGGAATACCTTGGGAAACATATTTCTCGTTCAATGCTGAAAAATAATATTCCAACGTGCTTTTATGGTTTTCCGTGAATTCAGTTCCTCCCGGAACGCCCATGGCAAATTCATACGGTGTGTACATATGGACAGAAAGAGCCAGTGCGTTTTCTGCAGAATCCGAAGGCATATTGAACAAGTCGTTCAACGCACAATCGGGAGAAGCCACCACAGAAGGAACCATTACAAGACGTCCTGCGTTTGTGCCGCCGCTGGCACGGATTGTGTCCAGGCATTTTTGGTTGTATTCGTTCACACAGGACATAGCGTCTTGGCAGGTTTCGCATCTTTTGTCGAAATTCCATTCATGCGGATGACCCACCAGACGTGGCTCGTTCATCACTTCAAAAACAAGGTGCTCGTTGTAGTCATTGTTGAACGTGTCGCAGACTTGTTCCCATATTCTTGTCAAAAATTTTATGGATTCCTCTTTGTGTTGTGAACTTGGATAGAACCCATACGACAGCGTATCTGATTCCGAGTTGTCGTGGTGGATGTTTAGTATGACATACATTTCCTCTGCAATTGCCCAGTCCACAATTGTTTTTACACGCTGCATCCAATTTGAATCTATGGTGTAGTTGTCATTTGTGATGTGGTTGTGCCAAGAAACGGGAATGCGGATTGTTTTGATTCCACTGTTTGCAAGACCCTGTATCATTTGCTGGGTTGCGCTGGGCTGTCCCCAATGGGTTTCGGTGGAAAGACCTGCGTTTCCGTTTGTCTTTTCGCTGTGGGCATCCAATGTGTTGCCTAGGTTCCAGCCGAACTGCATGTTGTACACAATTTCTTGGGCTTTGTTTGCCGGAGTGAAATTGGATTCTACGTTTGTGTCGATAAAATCGGCAACGGTGTAGTTTGATTCGTTCTCTTTGGAACCCATGGCACAGGCTGTTGTTAGTGCGACAACAAAAAAGATAAAAAAGGTAAAAATTCTAGTTTTCATGTATAAGATGATAGAATGCTTTTGTGGCTAGGTCAAGGGTTGCTTGATTAAACCCCCTTTCATGGGATATTCTGAAACCATGAAAATTTGGATTAAATATCTTATAGGTGCTGCCCTTGGTTTTTTTGCCGCCGTAGTCATTCCTTTTGATGGACATTTTGCACAGGAAGTTTTAGCTTTTTTAACCGAACTTGCTATCAGATTTGGCAGATACACGATTTTGCCCGTGATGTTTTTCGGAGTTTCCGTGGCTGTGTTTAGATTGCGTAGTTCCCATAATTTGGTGCGTCCAACACTGCTTATCTTGGCTGTTATGATAGTTTCTGCTTGTCTGCTCACGATAATCGGGATTCTGTCCGTTTTGGTCTTCAAGTTGCCAAGAATTCCCATCCCCACTGGTAAGATGTCAGACGTTGCCTCCATAGATATAAAGAGTCTTGTGTTCGCTTTGTTCCCTTTCTCTGGTTTTCAATCCTTTCTTGACGGCGTTTTTCTTTTGCCATTGTTTTTGTTTGCGGCTCTTGCCGGAGCTGGTTGTGCTTCTGACATCAATGCTTCAAAACCTGCCGTTACTTTGTTTTCTTCTTTGTCAAAGGTTGCGTACAATGTGATGTGCTTTTTTGTGGATATGTTTGCACTTGGTATGATTGCTATCGCTTGCAAGTGGTTTGTGGAGTCCTTGCCTGTGTTTGCTTCTGGGATATACACACCTTTAATTATTATGTTGCTAGTTGATTTTGTCCTTGTGTCTTGTGTTATATATCCCGTTCTGTTGTATCTTTTTTGTCCTGGAAGTCGTCCTTTCCGTGTGTTGTATGCAAGTATTTGTCCTGTGTTGGTCGCTTTCTTTTCCGGAGATACCAATCTTGTGCTTCCTGTGGCCATCCGACATGGGCATGAAAGCCTTGGGATGAAGCGTAAAATAAATTCCGTAAGTTATCCAGTTTTTTCTGTTTTTGCACGTGGTGGCTCCGCATTGGTTGTGTCGATATGCTTTGTGCTGATTTTATCCTCTTATTCTAGCCTTAGCATCTCTTTTTCTGACATAATGTGGATAGCAGGTTGTTCTTTCGCCCTTTCTTTTGTTTTGGGCGGCTTGCCTGTAGGTGGTGCTTTTGTCGCCCTTACGATGATGTGTGCCATGTACGGTCGTGGCTTTGAAGCAGGTTATATTTTGATAAAACCAGTTGCGCTGATAATCGGTTCTTTTGCTGCTGCCATTGATGGAGCAACGGCCATGTTCGGCTCGTATTTTGTTGCCCATAAAATGAAGATGACAGAAAACTACGAACTCAAGAAATTTATCTAGCCTGTTTAGGGCATTTGCAAAATATCTCTGGGTTTGGACCCGTTTGCTGGTCCTACAATTCCTCTGGCTTCCATTTCTTCCACAAGACGTGCGGCACGGTTGTATCCGATTTTGAGTCTTCGTTGAATGTAAGAAGCAGAGGCTTTTCCTGCCTGCATGACAATTTCCAAGGCTTGGTCGTACAAAGGGTCGTCGCCTTCGCTAAAAAGACCTGGGTCCAACTCGGCTTCTTCATCATCCACAAACATTTCGTCGTCAATGTATTCAGGTTCACCGTATTGCTTTACGTATTCGACTACGTTTTCCACCTCGCTGTCAGAAACAAATGTTCCTTGTATGCGGACAGGGAACGGGTTTGTGGCAGAGGCGTATAGCATGTCCCCCTTGCCAAGCAGTTTTTCTGCTCCGACTTGGTCTATTATGATTCGGCTGTCCATTTTTGAAGCCACCATGAACGCAATTCTGGTGGGAATATTCGCCTTGATAAGACCGGTGATTACATCAATTGACGGACGCTGTGTCGCAAGCACAAGGTGTATTCCGACTGCACGGCTCATGGCGGCAAGACGTGCCACCGTGGATTCTAGCTCTTTTCCTGTTGTTGCCATTAAATCCGCAAATTCGTCTATTATAACTACAATGTAGGGTAATTTTTCTGTTGCGATGTTGCGTTCTTTTATGCGGTGGTTGTAATTTGTTATGTCGCGCACCCCCATTCCGTCCAACAGGGCGTAACGCCGTTCCATCTCGCAAAGGCAATATTGCAAAGCCTGGAATGCTTTCTTTGGTTCAGTGATAACAGGGACAAGCAGGTGGGGAATGTCGTTGTAAAGTTTTAGCTCCACAATTTTTGGGTCAATCAAAATCATTTTAACGTCTTGCGGGGAACGCTTGTACAAGATGGAAAGAATCATTGTGTTCACGCATACAGATTTTCCAGAACCTGTTGAACCTGCAATCAACAGGTGCGGGGTTTTTGCAAGGTCTATAATCTGTGCTTCTCCGGTTATGTCTTTTCCCAAAACGACCGGCACGGCGTGTTTTCTAAATCCCGGGGCGTCTGTTTCTATAAGTTCTTTAAAACTTACGATGGCTCGCTCTTTGTTGGGGACTTCTATGCCTACGGCGTGTTTACCCGGAATTGGGGCAACGATACGCACGCTGGAAGCCGCCAGGCGCAGCGCAATGTTATCCTGCAAGGCTACTATTTTGCTGAGTTTTACGCCCGGCGCAGGAAGAATTTCAAACATGGTGATTACAGGTCCTTTGCGTATTCCTGTGACTTCGGCTTCAATTTTGAATTCGCTAAGTGTGTCCTTTAGCTCCCCAGAAGCGGCCAAAGTGTCGTCGTCTATGACCCAATATTCACCGTCTGGGTAGGACGTAAGAAGCCCTTCTGAGGGAACTTGATAAGGTGCATTTTTTTTTCGTGCTGGAACAGAGCGTTCTACAAGAGGAAGGTTTTCTTTTTTTTCATCGTTTTTTGGGTCGCTTTCTGTTATTACGGTCATGCTTTTCAACAAAGATTGGGGTTTTTGTTCTGTTGTTTCTTCTTTTGGTTTTGACGGCTCACTGAAAAAAGGAAGCTCAAAATTTGTGTCCGCCGCAAAAACGTCTTCCATGTCCAAGTCGTCGTCATTGTCGGAATTTTGCTGAAAGGCAGGAAAATCCGGTTCAGAAAGTTCGTATATGTCGTCTTCTTCTGGTTCTTCATCCTCGTATTCTTCCATGACTTCGGCAATTGTCGGGAAAACCTCGTCCATTTCTTCTTGTTCTTCGTAGACGGTTTCTTCCGCCTCTTCAAATTCGGATTCTTCCTCGTAATAGGTTTGTTCATTTTCCGTGTCAACCTGTTCCGTCATGTCAAGGTCGTCATCTTGTGTACAAACCGTTTCTGCGTAGGAATCTATTGCAGGTTCGTCATGCTGCTGCAAGTCCTGTTCACCGAAAGGATCTGAAAGAAAGGCTGCTTCTTCTTGGCTTTGGGGGATTTCCTCGTCTGAAATTACACTTTCTGTTTCTATTTCTGCATGGTCTTCCGCATTTTGTTCTTCTTGTATAACGGTGTCCTGGTCAAAGTCATCGGGTTCTGCCTCTTGCAAATCGGATTCCGCATCTTTGTCTGGCTCTGCTTGGAAGTCTGACTCTATGTTAGGGAATTCGTCTATGTCGTGGACAAGCCATGTTTGTGAAGGGGTCTCCTGTTTTTTTTCTTTTCTTCGGTTTTCAATCTTTATCCCTATTATTCCTGCTATGGCATATTCAATAGCTATGACCATTGCGCTTATTGTAATCAAGGCACCCATCTTGATGTAAAGCAAGGAACCGCTTTCCACGGCGATTAGTCCACGGCAAAGTTTTTCCACTTGCACAATCGTAAAAAACGGAACAACGGAAAACAAAAGCATAAAGCCTTTTTTGTCGTTCCATGTCGTAGAGAAGCAACATATTCCGGCTACAAAAAAGAATACAGGAACAAGCAGGCTGGAAAGATGATATGCGTTGTAAAGAATCTGTCCAACACGAAAAAAACCACCCGCGCTTTTGCTGTGAATGCCGGGACCAAAAAATTGAAGTGAAATGGCAACCAAAAAATATGCCGCAACTATGATAAGTAAAAAACCGGCAATTGTGATTGCCTTTTCCAACCGCTTCATTAAATTTCCCCCAAAATTACCTTATAAAATATCGGCTTTTTTTGGGGGACAGTTAAGAGAATACCGCGGCAGTTCTAGTTTTTTGAGCTTTCAGCTGAGCCTGCGTCCACGTATTTCTTTAGTTGGATTGAGGCAACCTTTGGGTTTGTTATGACGGACGGACCTGCAATACACCCTCCCTCGCAAGCCATGACTTCAATCAAGTTGGGACAGTCTTGTGAGTAGGGAACTTGTCCGCATTGGATTTTTCCGTATTGAGCCAACTGCTTCATTCCGTCTTTGTTCAGACCGTTGATTACGGCGGCTTTTAGTTTTTCCGGGTTTTGCAGTCTTATGCGTACGGATTCCGCCACGCCGCCGCTTATCGCAAAATTCCTGCCGGATGCCGTCGGAATGATTTTGTCCGGAGCTGGAGTGCATTTTGCGACGTCAATTTCTTTTGCAATGAACAATGCACCCACTTCTTCTATGGAAAGAACGTAGTCCACGAAATCGTCGTCCATGCCTTCTCGTCTTTTTGCAAGGCATGGACCAATGAACACAGTTATGCTTTCCGGGTCTTCTTTTTTTGCTAGTTCGGCTGTGTAGTGCATTGGGCTTCTTGTGTCGGAAATACATGGAGAAAGTTCTGGCACGTGCCGTCGTACAGCCCGCACATAGGCAGGACAACAAGAAGTTGTCATCATCAAATCGCCACGTTCCATGCGCTCTTCAAATTCCTTGGCTTCTTTGTCAGCTGTTATGTCCGCCCCTATGGCGACCTCCCATACACGGGAGAATCCAGCTTGTTTTAATGCGCCTTCCAATTGTCCTGGGGCAGCGCGGAATTGAGCCGCAATTGCAGGTGCATACATGGCCACGACTTTTTTGCCGTTGACAATGTGTTTCAACACGTCCACCATTTGGCTTTTGTCCATCATGGCACCGAATGGGCATTCTCTCATGCAGTTGCCGCAGAAAATGCATTTGTGGTAGTCTATGCGTTCCTTTCCGCTTTCGTCCTTGGAAATTGCTCCGACCGGGCAGGCTTCTTCGCACGGAACGGGAATTTTTATTATTGCATGGTAAGGACAGTTTTGCATACAAAGTCCGCAGTTCACGCATTTGTCCGGGTCTATGTGAGCCCGTCCGTCTGTTATGGATATGGCCTTTTTGCCGCAGTTCATCATGCATGGTCTGGCAAGGCATGCCTGACATGCGTTTGTCACCATGTAATGACTTTTGACGCAGGCGTTGCAGGCTTCGTCCAATACGGTAAGCATGGGCCAAGTTGGTTTGTCACGGTTTAGTGCCTCTCGTGCGAATTCGGCAAGTTTTTTTTCGTCGTCGTAATCTTCTACGCTGTGTCCCAAACGTGCCATGACACGCATTCGTAGAATTTCACGGTCATGGTATATGCAGCAACGAACAGGTTGGCTTCCTTTGGGGGCCATTTCCCTTGGTATGTAATGAACACCTTCTTAAGTCGGATCGTAGCCATG
>JAZSMM010000145.1:0-2850 GCA_045535895.1 Treponema sp. | reverse complement strand
CCCCAATCAACTGGTGTCCAAGTTGCTTAACGGGACTTGCCAACGAGGAAGTCAAGGAAGGCAAATGCGACCGTTGCGGTTCAACCGTAACAAGAAAAACAATCCGGCAATGGATTTTGAAAATAACAGCATATGCGGATCGCTTGTTGGAAGATTTAGATGGACTTGATTGGCCGGAATCCGTAAAATTGATGCAACGCAATTGGATAGGAAAAAGCGAGGGAGCCGAAGTAATCTTCCCAATTGCAGATGCAGACGGCAAAGCAACTCAGGACAGTCTGGTCGTCTACACTACCAGATGCGACACGCTGTTCGGGGCAACTTATATGGTCGTAGCACCAGAACACAAGTTGGTGTCAAAATTGACAACAGCGGAGCAAGCCAACGCCGTGGCAGAATACGTGGAAGCCGCCGCAAAGAAAAGCGACCTTGAACGAACGGATTTGGCAAAAGACAAGACAGGTGTATTCAGCGGAAGTTATGCAATAAACCCCGTGAACGGACAAAAAATCCCAATATGGATTGCAGACTATGTGTTGATTTCATACGGAACAGGTGCAATCATGGCTGTACCTGCGCATGACGACAGGGACTGGGAATTCGCAAAAAAATTCAATTTACCAATAGTGGAAGTGTTAAAAAGCCAGGTTGACGTACAGCAGCAGGCTTGGACAGAAGATGGAATCCATGTGAATTCCGATTTCCTTGACGGGTTGAACAAAAGCGATGCCATAGCAAAAATGCTTGGATGGTTGGAAAACAAAGACTGCGGAAGAAAGGCCATAAACTACAAACTACGCGACTGGGTTTTCAGCCGTCAGCGTTATTGGGGGGAACCCATTCCTCTAGTACATTGTAAAAAATGCGGGTGCGTTCCCATTCCAGAGGAACAACTGCCTCTTGAACTTCCAAACGTCAAGACATATCAACCCACTGGAACAGGAGAAAGTCCGCTTGCAGGCATAGAAAACTGGGTTGATTGTACTTGCCCAAACTGCGGTGGGAAAGCAAAAAGGGAAACAAACACCATGCCACAATGGGCTGGTTCTTGTTGGTATTATCTACGATACCTCGACCCGCACAACACAAAAGAATTCGCTTCGGCAGATACAATAAAATATTGGATGCCCGTGGATTTATATGTTGGCGGAGCGGAACACGCCGTCTTGCATTTGCTGTACGCACGTTTTTGGCACAAAGTCCTGTATGATTTGGGTTTGGTGAACACAACAGAGCCTTTCCAAAGACTTGTAAACCAAGGAATGATTACATCTTTCGCTTTCCAAAGAAAAAACAAAACACTGGTTCCTACAGACGCTGTAGAAGAAACTGCACCCAATGTTTTCGTTGAAAAGGAAACAGGAGAAAGCCTTGAGCGTGTAATTGCAAAGATGTCAAAATCCCTAAAAAACGTAATAAACCCGGACGATGTCATACGCGACTACGGGGCAGACTCAGTAAGAATGTATGAAATGTTCATGGGGCCACTTGAAATATCAAAACCATGGAACACCCAAGGATTAATCGGGATACATCGATTTCTGGAAAAAATTTGGTCTGTGGCAGAAAAAAACATGGTGAAAATGGACATGGACAACATCCTTGACAAAAATCTAATCGATTTACGAAAACTCTTTCACAAGACAATAAAAAAAGTTACGGAAGACACTGCAACTTTGAATTTCAACACAGCCATAAGCCAGATGATGATATTTATCAACGAAATGGCAAAACAGGAATCCGTACCGTCGAGCATGTGGAGTGATTTTATCAAACTGCTTTCACCTTATGCACCTCATCTGGGAGAAGAACTTTGGCAGAAACTTGGCAACAACAATACCATAGCATATGAAAGTTGGCCTAAATACAATCCGGAATATTGCAAAGACGATATTTGTAAAATCATTGTCCAGATAAACGGCAAAAAACGTGACGAATTTGAGATTTCCATAGGAGCGGACAAGGCCGAAGTCGAAAAAATAGCACTAGAAACAGAAGGGGCGAAGAGATTCATGGAAGGGAAACAACCTTCCAAGGTCATTGTAGTTCCAAACAAATTGGTGAATATAGTTATAAAATAACCGTTATTCTGTTGTCCTCCAAGTATGAATAAATTCTATCATAAACTGCTGGACATCAGAAAACCATTTTTTCTGGAACTGGGAGGCCTGCTCCCCTATGTATCTGTAATGCCAACATTCCCAACGATAACCTGTGACATCTTCATATCCATCAGGAAAAGAAAGCGACCATCCATAATTTGCCGCATTTTCAAAAAGCCACTTCCCCGCCCTTGTTTCTGCAAAGTCATCTGTGATTGAACCAAAATCAACAGCTGTGCCGAGTTGGTGTTGGCTAGCCCCAGGAGGAGCCGACTCCCTGTCAGCCACGGCCTTACCCAACTGCTTTACATTTCTTTCATATAGTTTGGCTTGATAGTCGTAGGAACGGAAAGTCGAACTTACCAAAAGTTTAATTCCATCTTCCAAAGCGGCATCCGCCATTTTTCGCAAAGCCAATTCAGCAGGAACTCTAAGAGACAAATCGTTTCTGTTTAAAAGATAATGATTGTTTGCTTTTAATGGCACCAAATCATCAGGAACAAAATCAGGGTCAAGATAATGCTGTTTATCCGTAAGGATAAGCAAATCGTCCACGTCAGAAGACAGTACATTTTGCAAATCAGAAAGAAACTCCTTTGCATCCCCATTGACTATGCCTTCCCTTGTCCTGGGCGACAATTTAGAAAAAACTCGTTGTAAATTTTCTTCTTCCGGCGATAAATTTGATAGAACAGTCACGTCAGCCAAGTTTTCTCCCCTCACAGGCCTATCCAAAACCTTATTCTCA
>JAZSMM010000071.1:0-2659 GCA_045535895.1 Treponema sp. | reverse complement strand
TACAAAAACCATGTTTGCACCTTTCAAAACATTGGTTATCTGTTCCTCGTCTTCCAATGCGGCGGCCTCTCCTACCTCTGGTTTACCGCCTGCACCAAGACCACCTGTCAACTTGGAACCAATTCCTATTTTTTTTGTCGCTTTGGATGAATGCAAGGCTTGCAAATCCGTGTTGACAACCACAAATTCAACATTTTTCAATCCGGCTTCAATCATGCGGTTAACAGCATTAGAACCGCCACCGCCGCATCCGACTACTTTTATAACTGTCTGTTTCAAGAAAGGCTCTGTAACCACCGACAAATCATCCAACATATGTTCCTCCCAACCCAAGCAACCATTCTCTGATTAAATTAAAAAAACTCTCCAAAAAACTTTGACAATTTTTCACCAAAATTACCGGTCGTTTTTTTTGTTCCATCAACATCATTATATTTGTTGTTGCGCTTTGTATCAATACGTCTACGAAGTCCTGTGTTTCCAACCACCAAGCCAACTGCTGTTGCGTATTCCGGTGTTCGGTACTCATCCACTATTCCGCCTAGATTCCCAGGAACACCAAGTCTCACGGCTGTCGTTTTGAAAACGTGCTGAGCCAATTCCGCTATTCCCGGAAGTTGTGCCCCGCCGCCAACCAGAACGACATTACCAGCCAACTGTGTCAACTTCGTTTTGCGAACTATCTCAGACCTGACCATGTTAAAAATTTCTTCCATGCGGGCCTGAAGAATTTGGCAGATTTCATTTCTGTATATTACTTCGGGACCCCGACCGCCAACACCCGGAATGATGACTTCTTCTACTTCATCAATCAAAGGCTCCCAACAACACCCAGACTTAAGTTTAATTCTTTCAGCAGAATCGAACGGTATGCCTTTTACTATTGCAATGTCATTTGTGGCGTAGGAACTTCCGACAGGAATTGAAAGCGTACATACAGGAGCCCCGCCCATAAGAACAAGAACATCGGTTGTACCACCACCCAAATCAATCAAAATAGAACCAAGTTCAAGTTCGTCCTCTGTCATAACAGCCTGAGTTGCAGCAAGGGTTTTCAGCATAATGCCGTCAACCATATAACCTGCCCTGCCAATACATTTTTGGATGTTTTTTATCGTGGTACTAGAACCTGTAACAAGATGCGCTTCTGCCTCAAGTCTAACCCCCAACATGTTCTTTGGATTTTTTATTCCTTCTTGCCCATCGACAATGTAGGAGCGAGGAATGACATGAAGAATCTGTCTATCTGGAGGAAGGGCTTTTACCTTTGATATTTCTATGGCCCTAGCCATGTCGGTTTCTGTAATCTCCCGATTGGCATTTCCTTTTGTAGACACATTGGCAACACCTTTTGAATTTTCACTTTCAATCTGGGAACCACCGATGGCCGCTACACAGGAATGCACTTCATAACCAGAAATCATTTCCGCATCTTCTATGGATTTTTTTACAGCCTGCATGGTTGCCTCGATGTTTACAATTGTTCCGTTTCTCAAACCAGGGGACGGAACTTTGCCTATACCAACAATCTGAACCGTATTGTTTTCCGTGAACTCTCCAACAACAGTTCGTATAAAACTATATCCTATGTCCAGCCCTACAATTATGTCACTCAAAATTTTCCCCCGTCAATTGACTTCCAGAAACCACCTTCCTAAAAGAAACGGAACCGTACCTTAAATCAATCTCTGCAATATCTGGTTCTATTGAATTAACAACATCAAGCACTACAACCATATATTGTAATGCATCTTCGTTTAAAGTTCTATCCGTTAAAACTCGTACCTGCGAATTGATTGGATAAAGAACAAGGTCGTAATTACCGTATTCCTTTGGTACTACATGGATTTCTGAAACGGCCGCAAGATACTTTTGTGGTAATTTCTGTATGTCATCCAATTGCTTCATCAACAACCTGTATTTGCTGTGAAGTCTCATTCCATCCACATAATTGTCAATGGGCAAGCCTGTGACTAGGGGAAGATGACCTACAGAAGCACCCTGTTTTGTCCAGAACAAAACCCCTTCTTCATCAATTTGAACAGGAACAGTCCTGCCTGCAATATTTATAAAAGTAAGGGCCACAGGATTTCTTTCCACAACAGATATATGAACCGTGTCCGGAAACCGCTTTTCAACAGTCACAGATTCTATCCAAGAACACCCAGACAAAGCGGAAGCAGCGGAAGCACTATTGAACTTTATCCAAGTCTGATTTTCCGAAATATTGATTATTTGTTTCATTTCCTCCGGAGAATACATCTGAAGTCCGGAAAAAGAAACTTTCACGGGCACTTGCGTGGGAATTATTATCGTGTAAATCACAATTTCCACAACAAGAACAACACACAATACAGCCACAAGCACTTTTATCAAACTCAACTTTGAATCCGATGTCTTGCGAGCCACGATTGTTTCGGGCATAAAGCTACCTGCATCCGTATATATCAAACTATCACTCATGCAATCCCCTCTTCGCACTGCGTTTATTTTTATATTTCATACTCCATATCAATACTTTCCGATGAATCCGAACGAGAAACATTTACGACCAAGCCGCATAAACAGAAAGTAATCAACAAGGAGGAACCTCCATAGGAAAAAAACGGCAAAGTAATGCCTGTGGCTGGCAAAGCACCACAAACAACTCCACAATTCA
>JAZSMM010000067.1:0-4664 GCA_045535895.1 Treponema sp. | reverse complement strand
GGAATTAAAAGGAAAACTGGCAGGTCCCGTGGGAGCTTACAACGGTCCATCTATGATTGTAAAGGACCCAGAGGAACTTGAGCGCAGATACCTGAAATATCTTGAACTTGAACCGTCGGAACATTCCACCCAATTGGTAGAGCCTGAATATCTTCTTAGGCTGTTGCTTGAATGCAATGTGGCGTTCGGCGTGATTGCCAACCTTGCGGACGACTTGCGCAACCTACAACGTTCGGAAATTGGTGAAGTCTTTGAATATTTCAGTTCAACGCAGGTTGGCTCGTCCACAATGCCACAAAAACGCAATCCATGGAACAGCGAACATGTAAAATCGCTATGGAAAGCCTTTGCCCCAAGAGTGATGACGTTTTTTATGGATCAGATTTCAGAGCATCAAAGGGATTTGTCAAATTCAGCAAGCCAACGTTTTGTGGCGGACTATCTTGCCGGATTCGCGCTTGGGATAGCCAGAATGAAAAGCGTGGTGGCAGGACTTCAGGCAGACCGGGAGAACATGGCAAGAAACCTTGCAAGCGCAGGCGGCAAAGTCAAAGGTGGAGTTCTTGCCGAACCCGCCTACATCCTTTTGGCTCAAGCCGGTGTTTCCGACGGGCACGAAGTAATCCGAAAAATCACACTAGAAGCCGAACAGACAGGTTCATCTTTTTATGAAGTGCTTAAAACCCACAAGGATGCCTTCCAAAAAATCACGGCACAGCTGGAAAAACTTGGAGTCGCAGATCCGGAATGTTTTTTCGCCGACCCTGCAAGATACAGAGGGCTTGCCGCAGAAAAAGCAATAGCTTTGGCCCAAAAATACAAAAGATTGTCTGTGGTTAAAAAGGTTTAGCCATGGTCATAGTAAAAAAAGATTTGGAGGAATTTATTCAGCGTAACAGAATGCAAGATTGCGTTGTATGCCTTCATTCTTCCCTAAAGTCTTTTGGCAAAGTTGCTGGAGGAGCACAATCTGTCATAGACGCATTTTTAGAGTCTGGCTGCACATTGGTCTGCCCTTCATTCTTTTATGAGTCCGCAGCATTTCCGCAAAAAAATTACAGGCAAAACGGCATGGACTTCGAAAGCATCGCAAACAACACTTCCGGCATGACTTTTCCCTGTATAAACTACGAGGAACAACCAGGGCAAATCGACAAGTCCATGGGAATTATTCCAAAGACATTGTTGACTTTGCCCACGGCAAGACGCACAAAATACGCCATGAATTCTTTTTGCGTGGCGGGTCCCAAAGCAGAAGAACTTGTAAACGGGAAAACCCCCAACATAGTGGATTCGGTTTATACGGCATACACAGTCTATAAAAACATTTTTTCCTGTGAAAAAGAAAAGTCTTACATTCTTTTGGCTGGCGTGGACTTTACATCCTGCACACCTATTCATTTTGCAGAGGAAGTTTCCGGCAAAAAACAATTTAGACGTTGGGCTTTGTACAAGTCAAAAATAACTGAAACGGAAGTTGGTTCCTGCTCAGACGGGTTTGAAGCCTTGCGACCATATCTCCAAGATTTGGAGGCAACTGACACAGTGGGCAATGCCAAAATGCGGATTTATCCGTTCAAAGAATTCATTGTAAAAGCGGCACAAGTTATAAAAGAAAATCCATCGCTTACAATGTGCAGCTCCAACTGCGGTCGGTGTGCGGACATGTCCCGCGGCGGTTTCTTTGAGTGACATAATATTTTGAAAAGCAACAAATTTTTATTTGCAATATGAACAAGTAAAAACCAAATCCATGCAAGTCAAACAAACGTGCAATGCTTTTTTATTCTGTCCTGCACAGAAAGAGCAGGTCTTTCACCGTACACCATGAGGTTCATACAAGAAAAATCCAACAAAGAATTCAAAGCTGTGTCCAACTGTTCTTTTTTTACATTCCGAATACAAGCGACAGTTTCTTCCGGGGAACGCTGCGGAAAACCAAAACTGTGATTGCGGTACAGCCGCTTCATCCTGTATTCCATTTCCTCGCAGGCAATAATTTCTTCCCCGCAAAGATGTTCACAGGCAGCAACTTTTTCTTCGTCGGTAAAGCCATGTTCTGCAAGCCGTTTTAATTCATGTAGCAAAGCCTTTACCACCTTCACCGTGTCCTTTTTTGACGAAGAAGAGTAGGCGCACCAACACGCTGCATCTGAATAAAAAGTGAGGAAACTGTAGACATTATAGCAGAACCCACCTTTTTCACGTAAAGATTGGAAAAGCCGGGAACTCATCGTGTCGCCTATAATTGCGTTCAATATTGCCAATGAATAATAGTCGTCCTCGGCAACAGGGGATTTCAATGGCAGCTGCACAAAAAATTGCATTTGATTGAAAGGTGCTTTCGTAAAGACAATATCCGATTTCCACACAGGTGCAACCAAGTTGCTAGAATGTTCTGCCTCCTTTCTTTTTGGCAGTTTTTCAAGCGTACGGACAATCATATCCACGTCAACACGACCTGCAACACATACGGCAAGAAAGCCACCGGCAACATGGGCGGAATACCAGTCAACAATAGATAATCTGGACAAGTGTTCCACATCATCCACAGAACCAGCAATGCTTGCCGAAACAGCATGACCCGGCCATATAGCCTCAGAAGCGGCATCAAGGGCGGCTTCTTCCGGGTCGTCAAGGGAAGAAATTATTTCGCTTTTAATGACAGCACGTTCTCGTTCAATTTCTTCCGAATCAAACACGGAATTCTGCGTCATGTCGCAGATAACATCCAATGCCGTTTCTGTATGTTCCGCTGGAACTACGCAGTGAACGCACATATTTTCCCGTTCCGTAAAGGCGTTCACATAACCGCCGATTCTGTCAAATGCCACAGCAATGTCAAAAGCGGAACGTGTCGCAGTTCCCTTGAACAACATATGCTCAACAAAATGCGTCACCCCACGACAATCACTTGGCTCAAATCTTGAGCCAACACGAAACCAAAAACCGATTGCAGCAGTTTTTGCTCCTGCAACCGGTTCTGTTATGAGTACTATATTATTGGATAGTATCTGCTTTCTTACAGACATTCCTTAGACTTTCTGCTGTTCAAGAGCGTCGATATAAGAAAGGTTAAGGCGACCCATCTTGTCTATTTCTATGAGTTTGACAGGAATCTGCTGACCTTCCTTAATTACATCCGTAACTTTTTCCACACGTGTACGTGAAAGCTTGGAAATATGGCACAAACCTTCCTTGCCGGGCAGAATCTCCACAAACGCTCCAAAATCCATAATACGCTTCACCGTTCCTTTGTAAATCGCACCAACTTCAGGATCTTCCACTATGGCCTTCACAGCAGCCTTTGCGTCATCCGTTGCCTTTCCGGTTTTTCCGTATATTACAACTGTTCCATCGTCCTCCGTGTCTATCTTGACATCGTAAGAAGCACAAATTCCTTTGATTGTCTTTCCACCAGGACCAATGAGAGCACCAATCTTGTCCACGTCAATCTTCATGGTTTCAATCTTTGGTGCATATTCGCTGATTTTTTCAGCAGGCTTGCTGATTGTCTGGTTCATTATACCAAGAATATGCAAACGTCCACGTTTGGCCTGGGCAAGAGCCTTTTGCATGATTTCCGTTGTAACGCCGGCAATCTTTATATCCATTTGGAATCCGGTGATTCCGTCCACTGTTCCTGCAACCTTGAAATCCATGTCGCCCAAGTGGTCTTCTTCCCCAAGGATGTCCGAAAGAATCGCATATTTTTCATACTTGTCGCCTTCCGTGATAAGACCCATAGCGATTCCCGCAACAGGTTTTTTCATTGGAACACCGGCCGCCAACATACACAATGTGCCGCCGCACACAGAAGCCATTGAAGAAGAACCATTTGATTCCATTATTTCGGAAACGACTCGCACCGTGTAAGGGAATTCATCACGGGAAGGAACCATAGGTTCCAATGAACGGCGTGCAAGGTTTCCGTGACCAATTTCACGGCGACCGGTTCCCATGCGTCCAACTTCACCAACTGAATAGGGCGGGAAGTTGTAATGCAATATAAAATGTTCCCGGCGGTCCCCGTCTATGTCATCGTAAATTTGTTCGTCAAGGGATGTACCCAATGTGGCAACGGCCAGGGACTGGGTTTCACCTCTGGTGAACAACGCAGAACCGTGGGGTCGTGGAAGAACATTCACCTCGCAAGTGATTGGACGTATGTCCTCCGTACCACGACCGTCCACACGCACGCCTTTGTCCAAAATACTTTTGCGAAGGATATTGTACTCCATGTCCTCAAACAAAGCATTGAACAATTTTTTCTGCATGTCGTCTTCAAGTTGCTCGGCGTATTTTTCCGACAAGTCTGCTTTTACAGCGGCGATTGCATCGTGGCGAAGATGTTTGCCTTTCACAAAGCAGGCTTCTTCCATACGGGGCATAGCCTCTGCAAGAATCGCTTCTTTGTTTTCAAGGACAACTGTTGCAGGGCAAAGAGGCAGTTTTTCTTTTCCGGCAACTTTGCGTAGCTCATCCTGAAGATGACACATCGCTGTAATGAACTCCTGTGCCTTTTCCAAAGCCCCAAGCATCACTTCTTCAGAAACTTCGTTTGCACCACCTTCCACCATAATAAACCCATCTACCATACCTACAACAACTATTTCAAGGGAAGCCTTTTCTATCTGCTCATAGGTGGGGTTAAGGACGTACTC
>JAZSMM010000189.1:0-2017 GCA_045535895.1 Treponema sp. | reverse complement strand
TGTATGGAGTTCTTCCCGTGCCGTCAAAAACATAGTCCGTAGAGATATGAATCATTTTTGCACCTATATTTTTGGCGATGTTGGCAATATTTCCGGCACCCACGGCGTTTAGTTTTTCTGATAGGATTTGATCCGTTTCTGCCTTTTCTAGTGCGGTGTAGGCAGCACAGTTCACAATCCAATTGATTCCATGATTTTTTGCGACAAACATATCCAAGTCGGACTGTCTTGTAATGTCAACTTCCCTGTCCGTTCCTATAAAACTTATTTCGTTTTGTTCAAGTTGGCGGACAACCTCACTGCCAAGCATACCCTTGTTTCCAATCACCCAAACCATATAAGCTCCATTGAACCATATCGTAAAGTTTTTTGTTTTCAGTTTTTCACGATGATACTATACAATCTATCTAAATCGTCTTTTGAAAAATATTCTATTACCAACGAACCTTTGTCCAAAGTTCCTTTCAATGAAACCTTCGTCCCAAACACGTCTATAAGTTTTTGTTCCAAAGCTGCCATGTCAGGATCTTTGGCACCTTCCTTTTTTTGTGTACCCTTAACAACAGAAATACGTCCTCCGCTGTTCAATTCCGAAGCCTGTTGCTCTGCTTCTCTAACGGAGAGGGCACTCCCCATAATTCTACCGAACAAGATACGTTGGTTTGCGGAGTCGGCAACGGAAAGAAGCGCGCGGGCATGGCCTGCCGTGATGCCACCGGAAATCAAGGCATTCTGCATGTCTTCGGGCAGTTTCAAAAGACGCAGGGCGTTTGTGACTGTGGAACGGTTCTTGCCTACACGACGAGCGAGTTCCTCTTGATTAAGTTGTGCAATTTGCATCAATTTTTGGTAGGCAACCGCCTCTTCTATGGGATTCAAGTCTTCCCGCTGGATATTTTCT
The DNA here is from genome assembly GCA_045535895.1 of Treponema sp. Taxonomy (GTDB): domain Bacteria; phylum Spirochaetota; class Spirochaetia; order Treponematales; family Treponemataceae; genus Treponema_F. Next base: position 1,116 of record JAZSMM010000189.1, on the reverse strand, counting down.
ATAAGAGCAACTTCCAACTTGTCCACTTCAGAATATTTTTTTAAGATAACGGGAATTCGCGACAAGCCTGCCATCCGTGAAGCTCGTGTTCGGCGCTCCCCTTGAATGATATAAAAGGTACCGTCGCCAGCATCTTCTATCGTCGGTGGTTGCAACACACCATGTTCCCGAATTGAGTCGGCAAGTTCTTGGAGGGCTTGGCTATCAAATTCCCTGCGTGGTTGGTGCGGATTGGGGACAAGCATCGAAATATCTGCCGTCAATGTTCCATCGTCTTCCATTTGTATTCCTGCAGGAAGTTCAACGGGCTTTGTTTTTTGGTTGTTCGAGAACTGGGGCAAGGAATCTTCCAAGGAATTTTCTTGCATCAAAGCCCCAAGGCCTTTACCCAATGCTTGCTTAGCCACGAGCAATCACCTCCTCTGCAAGGGTGCAATAACTTCTGGCCCCTGCACAGGAAGGATCGTATTTGCAAATCGGCAGACCATGGGATGGAGCTTCGGAAAGGCGGACGTTTCTGGGTATAATCGTGTTGAACACCGTGTCCCCAAAATACGATTTAACCTGAGAAACCACGTCCTGGGCCAAACGTGTTCTGGAGTCATACATAGTGAAAAATATTCCGCCTATACGCAGTTTTGGGTTTATGGTTTTTTGCACTTTTTTTACTGTCTGCAAAAGCAATGTGATTCCTTCAAGAGCAAAATACTCGCATTGCATTGGAATCAAAACTGCATCCGCAGCTGCCAAACCGTTCAAGGTCAAAATCCCAAGAGATGGGGGGCAGTCAATCAAAATATAATCGTATTGTGGAATCAAGGGAGCAAGGGAGTTTTTTAAGTAAAAATCCCTGTCCTCTTGGTTTGCAAGTTCAATAGAAACACCAGACAAATCAATGGAAGCAGGAATAACATCCATGTTCTCTACACACGAGTGACGAACCGTCTGACTTGCTGTAGCCTGTTCCGCCATAAGTTCATAAATTGTGGGTTTTTCTTTTGCCACACCAACGCCTGACGACATATTTCCTTGAGAATCAAAGTCAACAAGCAAAACCTTCTTGCCTACCTGTGCCATATAAGCACCAAGGTTGATAACGGAGGTGGTCTTCCCTAC
>JAZSMM010000179.1:0-4019 GCA_045535895.1 Treponema sp. | reverse complement strand
TCCATTTTGGGGTTCCTCGTCTTTGCCCTTGAAATCCGCATTGTCGCTACGGAATATTATTGAAGGAACTTGAATCTTCAGCACATCCCCAACCCGAATGACCAAGACATCTACGGAAATCATTCCTTCTACCTGGGAACTCATTCCCAACTCGTCGGTGACGACAAATGTATACGGATAGTCCGTTGCGGACTGAACAAGCTCACCGTTGTTTCCCCTTCCGTCCCAAACCATGCGTTCGGTAACAGTTGTCGTACCGGAACGAGACCAGAATGTCTTTCCATTCTGCGGGTCGTAGATTGTGAAAGACCATTTTTTAAGAGGGACGGCTGAAACAGCCGACAAAGAGATAAAAAGGTCGTCTTCCACACCGTCGTTGTCCGGGCTGAAATACTTGGGAGCGGTCTTTACCGTAAGTTGCGGCGGAGTAGCCGTGCTTACGAATGGCGTGGTCACTGCGTTCACTTCGTTTCCTTTTGCATATGCCATGCACAGTTCACCTGTGAAAACACCTTCCGCCGCCTTGCCTTCGCTGTCAAATCCATCCCAGACGATAGTGGAAGGAACGTCTTCGCTGTCCGTATTGTTCCATGAACGCACCACGGTTCCGTCTTTGTCCTTTATGTCAAAGCTCCAAGTTTCTATACCCTCCTTCAAGGTTGCCCGTATTGTAAATTCCTGGAAATCCTTGAAGTCGTCCGCATTCGGGGATATGGCATCTTCTGCGGCTGTCAAGTAAACCTTTGCCTCTCTTGTGTCCACGACAATGCCTTCCACCTTGGACAGACCTTTGTTACCCGCTACGTCCTGAGAAGAAACAATAAACTTGTAAGTTCCATCTGCCACGGAATTCCCGGACTCGTCCGTTCCATCCCAGACAAAAGACTGGGCGTTGCCTTCCCAAATATATTCACGTACAAGAGAACCGTTGGAAGTTTCTATACGACCAGTCCAACGTGACTCCGTGCTAGAAGAAATTTCTACAGGAAGGTTGTCTTTGTTTTCATCCCCGTCCGGGGAAAAAAGCACATAAGGAACAAAAGTTGTCACTTGTGGATATGTCGTGTCCAGAACAAACGGTTGGGTAACGGTCTTCGCTATGCTTCCGTTTTTAGCGGTGGTTTCCAAAGAAGCCGTGTAAGTTCCGTCCGCACAACGTCCTCCGTCGTCAGAAAGCCCGTTCCATGTGAACCTTGCAGGAAGGGAATTTTTGTCCTTGAAAGTTTTAACTACATCACCAGATTTGTCTAAAATCGACAACACATATGACGTGATTCCGCTTTCACTTTTGACAACGGGCGACAAGGAAATCGAGTCCTGCACTTTGTCCCCGTTGGGAGAAAACGCCATTGGCTGAACAGTTAGTATGACTTCTGTTGTTCCAGTGTTCAACTCGAACGCAGAACAAACAGCTTCTGCGCTGTTGCCCGCCAAGTCTGTGGTATACAGGCGATATGTGTAAAATCCGTCGTCGCACAAAGTACCGCCGTCATCCAGACCATCCCACAAAAAAGCCGCTGCGGGCTGCTCCCCGAACATATATTTACGAACAGGTCCACCGTTCTTGTCCAGAATCTCGCCGTGCCATTCCTTTTCCCTTGACGTGTCTTGAACAAGTTGAATCGTGTCCATGCGACCATCTCCGTCCGGAGAAAAAATCGAGGAAGCCGAACGGACAATCACAGAAGGGGCAGTCGTGTCCAGCACAAAAACAGGGGAGCGAATTGGTTCCGGTTCGAACCCATTCAAGTAAGTTGCCTTAACCACAGCTTGGTAGGAACCTTCTGGTATAACATTGCCCTGAAAATCTTTGCCGTCAAAGACAAGGCTGGAAGGAGCATTTTCCATGCCGGAAAAACTACTCATAACATTGCCGTCCTTGTCTGCAATTTCAATTGACCAACTGACCAGACGATTTCCACCGGATTTGTTTCCTTCAGGAATTGTAACGTCAAAGGCCACAACATCCTGCACGCCGTCACCGTTAGGAGAAAAATACCTGCTGCCCTTTATGCTGATGTTTGTGCCAGGCTTTTCTGCAGAATATATTATATTTGTTATTTGTGACACAGGAGAAACATTACCTGCCTTGTCAGTGGCTGTCACCCTGTAAGAATAAACTCCGTCCGGAACAGGCAACCCCAAATCGTTGCGACCGTCCCAATCAAAAGATTTGGGAGAAGAATCGTCCCAGACGACAGTTTTCACAATTTTTCCTGAATTGTCGTAGAAAGAAGCCGTCCACAAATCCTCCACAGATCCATCCTGTTTCACAGAGAACTCCGCCTTGTTGCCTTCTCCAAAAATTTTGTCAGCGGCATTTTGGGGTTGCACCAATTCTATTGAAGGCGGAGTGTTGTCAACCACAACCTTTAAAGGGCTTGTGGAAGCAACATTGTCGTTGTCGTCACTTGCAGTGAAATAATAAAGGTAAGTTCCGTCTTTGGCGATTTCACCTGTGTCCAAAGTTCCATCCCAACTCACAGAGGAGGGAACGTCCACGCCTTTTTTTTCCGCAAACAGACGAGTGAAAAAATTCTTGAAAGTAATTTTTTCTGGAAAACTTATCTTGTTCCCTATCGTACGAACGGTATTTCCCTGCTCGTCAGTTATGACAAAGCTCCATTCCTTTATGTAACGCTTGTCCGAAACAGACAAAGGAACAGTAAGAACATCCTGTACGCCATCGCTGTTGGGTGAAATGTACACCGTTTCCTTTTGCGCAAAAACAGCCGAACAAAACCCTAAAAAAACAAAAATATATAAACCATAAAAAAGATTTCTCTTCATCTTAGTTTTCTCCCCACAAAATTATTTCCGGCGCGGCAGTGTCTTTTAGACCTAGGTTGATTGCGGCGGCAGCGGAAGCGGCATGCGTTGTCCCATACAACTTTTGCCAAGCTGCGCTTGTAATGACTTCGCTTTGTTGCCAGCCTTTTTCTGCCATAAACTGATTGCCCTTTGTGTTGATCCCGAATCTAACCGTAATTCCAACCGACGGAATCAGGTTGTAATTTTTGTCCAATGTATCACGCATATCAAATTGCCAAGCTGTTTTCACCACGACAACATCCGCCAATTCAATTTGCAATCCTGCGTCCAGGACCACATTCATAAACTGAGGCGCACATACATCCAAAGAAAATCCACAGGCAACCCTGTCGTCTGCGACAGTAAACATTGTTCCTGCAACTCCAACTCTTGGACTTCCAATTGCCGGGAAACCATTTTCATATGGCTTCCCCAAATTTGTGACAGCCCCACCAATCCTAACATCACGTAAAAAAGCCAAATCCCCCCATTTGTACATAAATCCAAGATTGAATCCCAAAGACCATTGCGTGCCGTCCGCCCAACGGGCCCCGCCATTCAAAGCAACACCTGCATACAACTTTTCATTTATATCTTTGGAAAAACCGGCTCTAAGCCCGATTGAATTTTTTAAATTGAGTTTCCCAACATCACAAAAAACACCTTCAACCACGCCGGTAAAAACACCCCAACGGCTTGGAACCAACAGGGCAATTTGACCCGCACCGCCCATGGACAAATCATCTAAAGGCTCAAAAAGAACTGTGTAGCCTAAATTCAGCACGACTCTTTGCTCGCTGGCTGTAAGAGATGGATTGACGGCGATACTTGCTGGGATTGCGGAAAAAAAGGCACCCCCTGCAGAGGAAGCGGCTCCTGTCAACAAGTCAGGATGAGTCAACCTAAAACAATAATTTCCTCCAACAACAGGCTCTGCGAATGTTGGCATAAAAACAAAAAGCAGCAAACAAAAAACTGTCGCAAGATTTTTTTTTAACATAAAACCTCCATGAATGAATAATGTATTTTTCTTTGCATTATACAGAAATAACAACCTATAATCCAGTGTGCAACAAAACTTCTTGCAAAACCGCCCGCCCCTCCGTGCGTAGGCAAAACATGAAACCGTGTGCATGCAACGTGGTTGCGTGTAAACGTGGGGGAAGGGAAGTGGGTCCCAGCGACGGGAAAAACAGAGGTTTTCTCCC
>JAZSMM010000271.1:0-2417 GCA_045535895.1 Treponema sp. | reverse complement strand
TCTGAAAAAGATTCGGCTTCAAGGCCTCTTACGGCTTTGTAAACGAACAAAGCGGCCGCCTTCCCCAGAAAACTTTCAAGCATGGGAAGGTTTGCCTTTCGCAAATCCGCCACGGAAAAAAATCCGGCGCAGTTGATTTTTTGCAAGGTCTTTTTCCCGATTCCCCATACCTTGTCAAGGCCAAGGCCAAGCATGAAATCCTGTTCTTTTCCTATTGGCACATAAAAGAAACCGTCAGGTTTTGAAAGTCCTGATGCGATTTTTGCGACATACTTGTTGGTCGCCAAGCCAACGGACACGGTAAGCCCCGTCCTCTCAAGAACAGTTTCTTTTAAATTTTGTGCCGTCTTTTCAGGAGGGCCGAAAAGTCTTTCTGTTCCTGTTAGGTCCACAAAGGCCTCGTCAATGGACATTTGCTGAACGTCGGGGGAAAAATCATAGAAAACGTCCATCACTTCTTGGGATTTCTCTTGGTATCGTTTCATGTTTGGGCGCAAGTATATTCCATTTGGACAAAGCCGGTAGGCCTGTGAGATTGGCATGGCCGAATGCACGCCGTATTTTCGGGCTTCGTAGGAACAGGTCGAAACCACCCCGCGACTTGAGCCAGGCAAAGCCCCCACGATAACGGGCAGGCCATTCAACTGCGGGTTGTCCAATTGCTCAACGGAAGCAAAAAATGCATCCAGGTCAACGTGCAAAAACATCAGTTTCCTTCCTCAACGGGTGGAATTTCCAATGTCTTTTCCACTATGGTTGCCGTGTTATCGTCTTTTTGCACAAACATTCTCACGTAAACTTTCTGCTTGTCGTGAATGTTGGAAGAATAGAAAAGGTTGGACTCAAAGGAAGGATTGTACGGCAAAGAGAAAATCGCCCGGGTTGTGCCGTTTTTTTGAACTGTTTCATACGGCGCATACGAGTCGTAAACGGGGTTGTTTGTATTCGATTCAACAACGACATCGTATTTCAACAACGGCACAGTTGATTTGATTGAGATATTCACAAACCCGGTTTCAAGATATTCGCTCCTGTCTGCCTTTACTTCCACCTGTGCCGCTTTGGCCGTGTCGTCCGTTGTTATGAGCAGTGGCGGTGCGTAAAATGAAACTTCCGAGGTTTCTTCGTTGAATGGTTTGGTCCTTGAGAAAATTTTTGTTATTGCCGCAAGACCTCCTGCCATTACACACAACATTGCAAACAAAAGTATTCCAGATGTGATGTGTATTTTCAAAGTGGACATGTTTTTGTTTTTGCCAAAGACATTCATGCGGACGAATATCCTAAGCCACATAATTTGGAACGGCATCAATATGCAGGCGTAAAGCATGTTCCCTGTAAAGTCCGTCCTGACAAGCCCGACAAGTTTTTCCGGTGCGGCGAATTTCCATATGTTTATCGCATAGGGAACGAAGGGGACAAGCATTAGCAATATAGAAACAAAGAGAGGAACTGTTCTTTTTGAAAAACGGGCAAAGTATATTATCATGTATTCAAAAGTGAACACCACAAGTAAAACTAAATCTATTGACGAAAAGATGAATATGTTCAAGGCGGAGACAAGGGTAATAAGAAAACCGTACACAACCTGTGAAAGGGGCAGGTTGAGGTGCGCCAAAATTGTAAGGACAACTGAAACAATTAAAAATGAAAAGAAAGTCTTGAACGAAATTATTGTCACGGACAGATCTGTGAAGTTAACGAATTTATGAATTTTTATTGCCAAGGATTGTCCTGCTTGCAAAGAAAGTGTGGAGATAATTATTGTTGCCGGAATCAAATACCAAGTCCTTGAAAATTCTTTTTGTCTTTCAATTTTGTTTTTTTTGAACAAAGAGAAACCGCTTAAAAAAAACAGAGCGCAAGCGGCGGCTATTATGTAAATCACAATGAAAAGGCGTTCCACTATCCATATTTTCTTTGAGTTGGGCATGGACAAAAAAAGGTAGTTTCCGCTTTCGGAGTGTTGGCTTTGTTTTTTTGACAAGTTACATGAGATTTGCTCTATTGCATTGCATATAGTTTTTGTCTGCTCTTTGTTTTCCCCGTCCATTTGTACCGTGACGGCTGCTATGCCTTTTTCCAAAAAAGCGGCCAGCCTGTGGTCGGAGTCGGAAAGGTTCAGCCTGTAGGTCAGCAAGGAATTCTGTGATATCTCCAGTGGAATCTGCGACAAAAACCACTGTGGAGTCATTAATCCGTCCGTACCGAAGACAACGGAGTATTTGTTTTTGTCGGTAAAAGTATGGGGGGCAACCAATATCGCCGCCGTGTCGTCCACAACATCAATGTTGGACAAAAAAGATTGGGTTCCGTAGGGAATGTTTCCGCCATACCTTGCAGGGATTCTGGAAAAATCGTCCGCCACAAAAAGAACTGTCATGTTCACGGACAGACTGCTGGCCTGTAATTTTTTC
>JAZSMM010000146.1:0-3060 GCA_045535895.1 Treponema sp. | reverse complement strand
ATCAAACCATTTTTTGCAGTCTGGGTGTCACGAGAAGCACGAATAATTTTGATTACTTCATCTATGTTGTCAATGGCAACAATCAAGGCTCGCAAAATATGAGCACGTTCTTCGGCCTTGCGTAGTTCGTACTGGGTTCTTCTTGTAACAACTTCTTGCCTGTGAGATACAAAGTGCTTTATCAAGTCTTTAAGCGTAAGTATTTCTGGTCTTCCGTTTACCAACGCCAGATTGATTACACCAAAAGACGATTGCAACGCCGTTTTAGAAAAAAGCTGATTCAAAACAATCTTTGCTATTGCTCCACGCTTAAGTTCTATTACAATACGAACATCATCACCAGCAGAACCGTCGTTTACAGATTCTATGCCTTCGATTATTTTGTCACGAGCAAGTTCTCCAATTCTTTTGCACAGGTCATCGGTTCTGACCTGATAAGGTATTTCCGTGAACACGATTGTTTCTCTTCCTCTTTTGTCCACTTCTATTGTAAAACGTCCCCGGACAAGAAGTTTGCCACGACCTGTTTTATAGGCTTGTTTTATTCCACGTTTGCCAAAGATAATTCCACCTGTGGGGAAATCAGGCCCTTTTACGTGGGAACACAGTTCCTCTATAGTAACTTCTGGATTGTCTATGTATGCACAAATTGCAGAACAAACCTCACGTAAATTGTGCGGTGGCATATTTGTTGCCATACCAACAGCAATACCGTTTGAACCATTCGTCAAAAGGAATGGAAATTTTGCAGGAAGAACAACAGGTTCTTGCCTTGTGTCATCAAAGTTTGATATAAAATCAACTGTTTCTTTTTTTATGTCCGCCACCATTTCTTCTGCAATGGCAGACATTTTCGCTTCTGTGTAACGGTAGGCAGCAGCTGTACTTCCGTCTATGCCTCCAAAGTTACCTTGCTTTGTAATTGGCATATATCGCAAAGAAAAGTGCTGTCCCAAACGCACTATAGCATCATAAACAGAGGAATCTCCATGTGGATGGTAACGTCCAAGCACATCACCAACAACCGTGGCGCATTTACGTGTTTTTCCAGAAGCGTGTAAACCTTCCTCGTTCATAGCATATAGAATACGTCTATGAACAGGTTTTAGTCCGTCACGAACATCAGGCAATGCACGTGCTACAATAACCGACATAGAATAGTCTATATAGGCTTTTTTCATTTCTGATTCAATAGAAACAGGAATTAAAGTTCCGCCTTCCGGTGTCTGTATTTCTTCCATCTTTTCCTCTATAATGCTTGTTGTAATAACTTAAACGTCAAGTGTTGCATACGCCGCATTTTCTTCTATGAACTTGCGACGAGGTTCAACTTCTTCTCCCATAAGCGTACTAAAGATATGGTCGGCTTCCACTGCATCTGTAAGTTGGACACGCTTCATTTTTCTGTTGGCAGGAGCCATGGTTGTTTCTTTTAGTTCCTCCCACTCCATCTCACCAAGACCTTTATAACGCTGAACTTCTATCTTTTTTGTATTGTCATCAATGTCGATGTTATTTTTTGTTTTTATCTCCATCAAAACTTTGTCTCTTTCTTCGTCAGAAAAAACAAAATGTTTGTCTTTTTTATATTCAACACGGTACAAAGGTGGCATAGCAATATAAACATGACCTGCTTCTATTAATTGCGGCATGTAGCGAAAGAAGAAAGTCAAAAGCAAAGTGGCAATATGTGCACCGTCAACATCCGCATCTGCCATTATGATGATTTTATGGTAGCGTAATTTTTCTATGTTAAAATCTTTTCCAATTCCTGTTCCCAAAGAAGCGATTACAGGCTGCAATTTATCGTTGTTTATTACTTTGTCCGCACGAACTTTTTCCACATTAAGCATTTTTCCCCACAAAGGAAGAATTGCCTGTATTTTTGGGTCACGTCCTTGCTTGGCGGAACCTCCCGCAGAATCACCCTCTACAATGTAAATCTCACATTCTTCCGGTTTTTTTGAAGAACAGTCCGCAAGTTTTCCAGGAAGACCAAAACTATCCATTCCGGTTTTTCTTCTGGTTGCTTCTTTTGCTTTGCGTGCAGCAATTCGTGCAGCAGCTTCAGAAACAGCCTTTTCCAGAATCTGTTCTATTACTCTAGGATTTTGCTCAAAATACAATGTAAGTTGCTCATTCACCAGAGAAGTTACAATACCACGAACTTCTGTATTTCCAAGTTTTGTCTTTGTCTGTCCTTCAAACTGCGGTTCTGGAATTTTTACAGAAAGAACTGCCGTCAAACCCGCTCTAACATCTTCACCTGCAAGTTTTTCTTCTTTTTCCATTTTCTTAAGAAGTTTGGCATTGTTCTTAAGAAAATCATTCATAACAAGCGTGATTCCAGCTTTTAAGCCTTCAAGATGTGTTCCGCCTTCTTTGGTGTTTATGTCGTTTACAAAGGAAAGAATGTTTTCATTGTAGCCATCATTGTACTGCAAAGAAAGTTCCGTTTGTATTTCGTCCTTTTCACCAGTGATAAAGATGGGCTCTTCTGGAATTGTTTTTTTGTTTTCGTTCAAATAAGTAACAAATTGTCTAATACCGCCTTCAAACTGAAAAACAACTTCCTTTGGATTTGTAAGACGTTCGTCACGAAAAACAATTTTTATTCCGCTGTTCAAAAAAGCAAGTTCTCGTAGGCGTGTACAAAGCACATCAAAATTATACGTTGTTGTTTCTGTAAAAATAACTGGGTCTGCTTTCCATCGGATTGTAGTTCCACGGCGTTCTGATGTCCCTATTTCTTTTACAGGAGATTCCGCCTTTCCGACATTGAATTTCATGTAGTGTTTTTTTCCGTCTTTTTCTACATAGGCTTCTAGCCATGTGGAAAGAGCATTTACACAAGAAACACCAACACCGTGCAAACCGCCGGAAACTTTGTAAGAACCTTTGTCAAATTTACCACCGGCGTGAAGTCTTGTAAGAACGAGTTCCAAAGCACTTATTCCTTCCCCCGGGTGAATGTCAACAGGAATACCACGCCCGTTATCCACAACTTTTACAATGTCGTCTTTTTCAAGAACTACTTCTATTGTGTCGCAAAAACCTGCC
>JAZSMM010000151.1:0-3670 GCA_045535895.1 Treponema sp. | reverse complement strand
GTGTTCGATGTAAAGCATGGTTCCGGCGCATTCATGAAGACAAAGGAAGAAGCGGAACTCCTTGCGTCAGGTCTTGTGAAGACAAGTCGGATCGTAGCCATGTCGTTCTGTGGGCCAAGGGGGTGGGAGCTCTAATTGTCTTCCTAAGACCGCTTGGCCTCCGACTTGTGTTCGATGTAAAGCATGGTTCCGGCGCATTCATGAAGACAAAGGAAGAAGCGGAACTCCTTGCGTCAAGTCTTGTGAAGACAGCACACGCAATGGGCAAAAAATCGGCGGCACCCATCACTGCAATGAACACGCCCTTGGGAAACAAAATCGGAAATTTTCTGGAAATAGAGGAAACCGTCGACTGTCTGCAAGGCAAAGGACCTTCCGATGTAATGGAACTAACCATGGCACTTGCAACAAAAATGCTAACGTTGGCAGCGCAGCTAAAAGGAGATAACCTCACTGACTCGCAGGCTATGTCACAATGCCAAGTCGCATTGGATTCAGGCAAGGCGATGGAACTTTTCATGGAAAACGTTGCGAAACAGGGAGGAAATCCAGACAAAATGCTTTCCCAAATCGGCAAAAGACGCAGCATTCACCACTGCGAATTCACCGCCGAACAGGAAGGTTATATAACCATAGATGCATACAAGACAGGTATTTCCGGCGTACACCTTGGCGTTGGAAGAAACAAGACCGACGACGCTGTATGCCCGGATGCAGGATTCATACTCCACAAAAAGCAGGGGGATTTTGTCCGTAAAGGAGATGTGATTATGGAACTTTTCGGCAAAGACGAAAATTGCCTAGAACCTGCGAAAAGCCTGATTTCTTCCGCAATATCTTATTCACAAAACAAACCAACGGAAGAACCTTTGATTTACAAGGAAATAAAATAGCCATGATATGTGAAAAAAAAGAAATTTCCAGGGAAGTAGTAAAGGAACTGTGCACAAGGTTTGGATGTTCGCCTCTTGTGGCTTCCATCCTTGCTCGCAGGGGAACAACGGAAGGACAGGACGTGCAATTTTACCTGGAAAACGACTTGAGGTATCTGCACAGCCCTTTTTTGCTAAATTCAATGGAAGACGCTGTTGACAGGATTCTTGACGCAAAAGAAGAAGGGGAAAAAGTCCTGATATTCGGCGACAGGGATGTAGACGGAATCACCAGCACAACCCTTTTGTACAAATGCTTGAAAGAAATGGGTATTGACGTTCAATGGCGCATCCCGACAGGCGAAGACACCTACGGCCTTTCCGTTCCGGTGGTGGAGGAATTCGCCGCAAACTACGGAACGCTTATTGTCACTGTTGACTGCGGCATCTCAAACAACGTGGAGATTGCAAGAGCAAATGAACTGGGAATAGATGTCATAGTGACGGATCACCACAACCCCCCGGAAATCCTCCCGGATGCCGCTGTAATTGTAAATCCCAAATTGACTGACGGTGGTTATCCTTTCCCGGACATCTCCGGTTGTGCAGTGGCCTTCAAACTGGCTACGGCCCTTCGTTTTTCCAACAGCGAACTTTACAAACAAGAAATCTGCCTTTTAAATGTCCGGCCGATAAACCAAGCCTATGTTATTGAATGTGTAAAAATAGTGAACATGACAGAAAAAGCACGCCTTACAGAAACAATTGCACCAGGCATGGTAAAGATAGACAACACCCGCCTGGTCTCTTTTTTGAAAGGCCAGCAGATTTTCGTGTGGGATGCCGACCTGCAAAAAAAGCAACTGGCAAAGATTTTCGGAAGTAGCGTTGAATTCAACCTGCTTGATATACGCAACGAGATAGGCACAGAAATACCTGCCGTCCGCAATGCAAGTTTGCTACGGGTAAAGGACATGTCAAGAATTTTACGTTATTGTGACAAGCCTTCAACAGAATTGGACGGATTTTGCAATATATTCGTCACTTACATGCAATTGAAAACATCAAACAACAAAACGCAAAAAAAAATCCAGGATGATTTGCAGCTTGCAACTTTGGCGGCATTGGCGGACATAATGCCCTTGCAAAACGAAAACCGCATCCTTGTGAGGCATGGATTGTCCGCAATCAACGAGGGGCAAACCATAGACGGGCTTAAGGAACTCATGGCCAGATTGAACATGCTTGGAAAAAAAACAAGCAGCACCGACTTGTCGTGGAATGTAATTCCCGTCCTCAACGCCGCAGGAAGGCTTGGACAACCAGAATTAGCCGTAAAACTCTTTCTTTCGGACAATCCTTCTGAAAGGGATTCCATCGCACAACAAATCATCCAGATGAACAAAGACAGAAGGCAACTTGGCAGCGACGCATGGATGTACATTGAAAAACAGGCATATGAAAGCATGGAAAAGAACAATCGCCACCTTGTAGTCGTCATGGACAAACGCGTACACAGGGGCGTATGTGGCATAGTAGCATCAAATTTGCTCAAGATATTCAATGTGCCTGCCATTGTTATCACCGTTTTGGAAGACGGAACGGCGGTAGGTTCAATGCGTTCAACAAGGGGAATAGATGCCACAGCGTTTTTGTCGCAATGCTCCCACCTTTTCACCAATTACGGAGGACACAACTCCGCGGCAGGGTTCAACCTTCCAGAAGAAAAAACCGGCGAACTGCTGGACATTTTGGCAAATCTTTCCACCTCGCTTGAACTTGAAGAAGAAGACAAGTCGCTTCCAATGGCGGACGCAGAGATTCCACACGACTGGCTTGCCCCGGATTTGTTGAAAACCGTGGACATGTTTGAACCATACGGGGAAAAAAATCCGCAGTTAGTTTTCTTCAGCAAAAACATGAAAATCATGGCTGCAGACGTTTTCGGCAAGGGCGACAAAAAACATTTGAAACTTACCCTTGACGGGGGAAAGCACAAATGGCCTGCAATTTATTGGAATGCGGCGGAAAAACTTAACGCCCAGTTTTGCATCGGGGACAGCATAGATATTTTATACCAACTGGAACGCAATCTGTTCAACGGCACGGAAAAAGTGCAGATGGTTCTTTCCAACGCGGAACGGAGCGCAAAATAAATCACAACTGGTTCACCGCACTTATGACTGCGTAAATACCGGCCCTGCCGATGTTGGAGCTTTTACCGCAACCCCAGAATTTTCCCCCGTCCTCCATGGTGATTTCAATGTAGGCCATGGCATCCGTGTCCGAACCAGAACCGACACTATGTTCATGGAAGGCACTTATAGAGAAATTTGGGACAGGAGTGTCACGCAAGGCGGCAACAAAGGCATCCAACGGACCATTTCCCTTCGCTCCGATAGAATAAATTTTCCCTTGCCACTCAACGGAAGCACGACACATTACTTGCGCTCCGTCCGACGTTGCTTCAAGGTGGGTTTCCGCAAGGTCAATTAATTTCAGCGGGCTTGTCCTCAAGAGCCACTGCTTGGCAAACAGGTCGTAGATTTCCGCAGGCGTGACTTCACGCTGCAACGTGTCGGCGGCGGCCGTGACAACAGAACCCACCGCGGGATGCATTGCCTTGGGCAGGAATATTCCATAATCCTGCTCCAAAATCCATGCGGACCCTCCTTTCCCGCTTTGACTGTTGATCCTGATAATTTCCTCGTATTCCCTTCCGACATCATGCGGGTCAAGCGGCAGATATGGGACATCCCAAACAGCATCCGCTGCCATTTTTGCACGGGCGGCCATCC
>JAZSMM010000142.1:0-6900 GCA_045535895.1 Treponema sp. | reverse complement strand
TGGAGAACCTGGGGTAGGTAAAACTGCAATAGTGGAAGGTCTTGCTCAAAGCATTGCTTCCGGCAAAGTTCCGCGCAACCTGCTAAGAAAGCGTGTCATTTCCTTGGACATGGCTTGTGTTGTCGCAGGAACCAAATACCGTGGAGAATTTGAGGAACGCATCAAGCGGATATTGAAGGAAATAAGAGAAAACAAAGATATAATAATTTTTATTGACGAGCTCCATACCATAATTGGAGCGGGCGGTGCGGAAGGTTCTATGGACGCTTCCAACATGCTGAAGCCCGCCCTTGCCCGTGGGGAATTGCAGTGCATAGGAGCCACCACACTTGACGAGTATAGAAAGTATTTTGAAAAAGACGCTGCCTTGGAACGAAGGTTCCAGATGGTTTTGGTGGACGAACCTTCCGACGAGGAGACTGTACAAATTTTGGAAGGCATAAAGTCGAAATACGAGGCTTTTCACGGAGTTGTATATCAGGATGATGTTGTTCCTTCCGTGATACGGCTTTCAAAGCGTTACATCACAGACAAATGCCTGCCCGACAAAGCCATTGATGTGTTGGATGAAGCCGGCGCTATGAAAAAAATAAACGAAGAAGACAGGCCGGAGGAATTGGACGACCTTGAGCAAAACATAGGATACCTTACGGAAGAGAAGCGTCTTTTGGTGCAGAACCAAGATTACGAGCGTGCAGCGGAAGTAAGGGACAAGGTTCGTGAGTTGCGTGGCGAGTTGGAGCTTTTCCGTGAACGATGGGAAAAGGGGATTGACGGCAAGCACAAAATAGTCACAAGCCAAGATGTGTGTTCTGTAATCGCTTCTATGACGGGAATTCCTGCGGAACAACTTAGCGGTTCCGAACTTTCCAAGTTGCTTGAAATGGAAAGGGAATTGCACAAATCCGTAGTCGGCCAGGATGAAGCCATTTCTTCTATCTCGTCTGCTGTCCGCCGCTCTAGGACTGGGGTTTCTTCCGGCAAAAGGCCTTCCGGTTCTTTTATTTTTCTTGGTCCTACGGGGGTTGGAAAAACTCTTCTTGCAAAAACCCTCGCCAAATTCCTTTTTGGCACGGAGGACGCTCTTATCAGGGTGGATATGAGCGATTTCATGGAAAAACATAATTCCAGCCGTTTGGTGGGTGCCCCTCCTGGATATGTCGGTTTTGAAGAAGGCGGGGTCCTTACTGAAAAGGTTCGTCGCAAGCCGTATTCCGTTGTCCTTTTGGACGAAATCGAAAAAGCTCATTCAGATGTCTTCAATCTTCTTTTGCAAATCCTTGAAGAAGGTGAGATTACGGACAACTTGGGCCATACTGTCAATTTTAGGAACACGGTGATTATAATGACCAGCAATGCCGGCGTGAGGGAAATCACAAGCGGTAATCGTCTGGGTTTTTCACCTGAAGGGAATTCTTCCCCTTCTTATGAAAAGATAAAATCCGCAGCTTTGACGGAGTTAAAAAAGATAATGAGCCCTGAGCTTTTAAACAGGATTGACGATACCGTTGTGTTCAAAACCCTGTCAAAGGAACAGGTCTCCGACATATTGGACATTCAACTCGCCGAGCTTTCGGAACGCCTTGCAGACAAAAACATAACTTTGTCCGTCAAAAAAAACGCTCGTGAATATTTGATAGACCACGGTTATGATCCGGCTTTTGGGGCAAGACCCATGCGCCGTCTTATTCAAAAGGAAATAGAGGACGAATTGTCAATAAAACTCATAGAATTTGCCTGCCGCCCAGAGAACATGGGTGTGGGCTCAACTGCAACCGTAACCAGCGATGGGCAGCGGCTAAAGACAACGCTTAAAGCCAAAAAAAATCTTTTGCCCGATGAACGGGAGACTTGGCTTTGCAAGAAGTCTTCTGAAAAGACGACCATTTGTTAGAGTCCTTCCGTTGAGTCCGCCTGCAAGAGCATTTGGGTTTCCCATTCAAGCAGTTCGCCCTCCATTTGTTTTTGCTTGCCTTTTACGTCGCACAAGATACGGAAGACAGGCTCTGTGCCGCTTCCCCGCATCCATATGTATGCGATGTCGTTTGACTCTGCGTCTTTGAACAAAATCTTAAGCCCCCCACGGCCGGAGACACTGTAGTCGCAGAGGTTTTTGGTTTCTTTTGTTCCGTTGTTGCATATTGCCTGGTAGGAAGCTATCCCATGTTTTTTTGTCAATTCGTCTTTTCTCTTTTCCCACTCCTTTTCAAATATTTTTTGGAATCTGTTTTTTAGGAGTGCGTGATCTAATGTCTTTATGTTCAATAGCGCTCGTTTTTCGGAAACTCCTGTGGTTGTGTAGAGCGGCAATGTTTCGGTTACATCCTCCAAGGTGAAATTTTGCTTGTATCTTTTTTCTTGTCCTGATTTTATGCACCACCTGTGGAACAAACCGGGTTTTTCTATGCCGTTAATTTTGCTGTCTCGCAAGGTCAGCAGTTTTATCAACGCCAGGACAGTGTTTATAGGATCTCGAACCGCCGCAGGATGGGTTATGTTTCCCCCGTTGGAACCTTCTCCCAAAATGGGCACGTTGTATCCTTGCCTTCGTTTTTCCCTCGCAAGGTTCACCACGTTTGCTTCTCCCACTTCCGCCCGAAAAACCTGTGCGCCAAATACTTTTGCGATTTCTTCTATCCGCATGGAAGTGGGGTCGTTCACAGCAACGGCTGTTTTTTGCATATGTCCGTCCGTTTGCCAGTCCAAATAGGCAAGCTCGGAAAGAACGGAAAGGGCAAAAACTTCCTGGGCCTTCAGCACTTGCACTTGGCATTTTTTCTCGTTCCAATACACGATGTTTCCCCGGTCGCCGTCGCAGTCTGGCATGTAGCCCAAGATTACAGAGGAGTCGTGTTCTCTGATTTCCGCCATTTTGTCGGCGCAATGGACAAGGTTCTCTGGTTCGGGAATGATTGCGTGGGCAATTTGACCTGGTTTTCCATTGATTGTATAGAGCTTTATTCCCAAGTTGCCAAAAAAGTCGTTGTCTATGGACAAGGTTCTTGCGGAACCGTTCATGTCGCAGATTATGGAAATCGGATTTTGCCTTATATTTTGTTTTATGCCAGAGAACAAAGCGTCTTGCCTTGACTTTTCGTCCGTGCCGCTTGCCACCTGTTTTGTGAACTGAAAGTACGCTTTCAAAGCTTCTGCTTTGTAATGGCGGCTTTCGGAAAATATTTTTTCTAGCATTTCCGGCTTGCAGGCGCAGACAAGATCCATGGCTTTTTTGGGAGCGTCTTTTTCCTTGCATACGGCTTTGAACGCGTTGGCCAGCTTTGCCGATTCTTCCCCGCTCAAAACACCACCGTCGTTCATGCCGAATTTTATTCCGTTGTGTCCTATCGGATTGTGGCTTGCGGAAACGTAAACGAATCCGTCGACTTTCCGGCTGTACGCCATTATTTCTGGAGCGGCCGTGATGGAAAGATAGTGGACGTTGACTCCTCTGCCCACCAAGACTTTCAGCATCGCTTCTGCAATCTTTGTGCCTGTAGGACGGGAATCGATGCCTAATGCGATGGTGCAGGATTTTCCTTTTTTTTGCAAGATGTAAGAGGCAAAAACATCTGCTATCAACGCGGAAACAACCGTATTTGTAGTTCCTATTTCTTTTGTGGAGTCTTCTTCATCGTTGGATATGGCAAACACTTTGCGCCAACCAGAAGCTGAAAGAATCATTGACTCCACGGCTTTTTGCAAGTCTTCAGAAGACGGAATGCTTTCGTTTTGTGTCATGCTTTGTAATCTATCATTTTTTTTACCACATGACAATCCATGGTTTTTGGGTTTATAATTCAATGTGGAGATATTTTATGGCGACGATTTTGATTGTGGAAGACGACCGCAACATGCGACTTTTGACATCTACACGGTTGGCGGACTCCTATTCTGTTGTCTGTGCCTGCGACGGGCTTGAGGCTTTGGACATAATTCATTCCGGCGGTATAGACATGGTGGTTGCAGACGTGATGATGCCAAGGATGGACGGATTCCAGCTTTTGACAGCCATCCGAGAAGAAGGCAACAACATACCTTTTCTTTTGCTTACCGCCAAAGAAACATTGAACGACAAGCAGCTGGGGTTTTCACTTGGTACGGACGACTATATGACAAAACCATTTAGCACGGAGGAACTTATCTGGCGTGTCAACGCACTTATGCGAAGAGCGAACATAGCCCAGAGCAAAAAAATACAGATAGGCAACGTGGTTGTTGATTCTGAAAAATATGCGGTGCATACATTGGCAGGTTGCATTGAATTCCCAAAAAAAGAATTCGACATATTGTTCAAACTGCTTTCATATCCAGACAAGATTTTTTCAAAGGAGTCTTTGCACGACAGCATTTGGGGAATAAATGCGGACAGCGGGGAAGAAACTGTTAAAACACATATAAACAGGATACGGAACAAACTTTCCGATGTAAAGGAATTCAGCATAATCACAATAAAAGGTTTGGGTTATAAAGCGGAGATAATGGAGGCAAAAACTTGAAAAGGAAAAGACGGAATCCTACCAGCCGCATAATCTACCAACTTTTGCTGCAATCAGGAATGATTATTGTGGTGGCTTTGGGTTCGTTCATGTTTATGACATGGCTGATTTCAGATGTCTTTGGAGTGGAACACACATATGCCGCTGCAGGATTTGAGATGATAGGTTCTCTTGTCATTCTTGTGTTGATTTTGGTTCCTTTCAACACGGTTGTATATCACAGGAGAGTTTCGGAGATTGAAACAATTTCAAATGCGATTCACAAAGTTGCGGACGGCGACTATACTTATAGAATCCCGACGGACAATGGCAGCCAAATAACCCCCGTGTACGAGGCGTTCAACAAAATGTGCAGTGAGTTGGAAAGCGTTCAACTGCTGCGCAACGACTTTATCAACAACTACTCCCACGAATTCAAAACTCCAATCGCTTCCATAAATGGGTTCGCCAAATTGTTGCTGGACAAGGACCTTTCCATGGATGACCAGCACGAATTCCTAAGAATCATTGCCGATGAGTCTGAGCGTCTTTCCAAACTTGCGACCAGCACAATTCTTCTTTCCAAACTCACATCCCAACAGATTGTGGAGGACAAGGAAGTTTTTGATTTGGCTGAGCAGCTGAGGCAATGTTCCATAATACTTTCCAAAAAATGGCTTGAAAAAAAAATAGACTTCACGGGGGATTTTTCAAGTGTAATGTACTTGGGAAACAAGGACATCCTCCAGCATTTGTGGATAAACTTGCTTGACAACGCCATAAAGTACACGCCTGTTGGAGGCGAAATATCTGTCAAAAACTATGTGAAGGACACCCATATATTGATTGAATTCACAGACAGTGGCAGTGGAATACCAGAGGAAATAATCCACAAAATGTTTACGCCGTATTTCAAAGGCGACAAGTCCCGTTCTCAACAAGGTCTGGGGTTGGGGCTTGCAATAGCAAAGCGGATAGTGGAATTGTGCAAAGGTTCCATAACAGTTGAAAGTGAAGTTGACAAGGGAAGTACTTTCATTGTGATATTGCCTCGCCAGTAGAATACCACAAAATCAAATTCATTGCTTTTTTTGTTCAACCTGATTTATAATTTACCGCATGATTGATTGCTTTGGTCTTGTTCCACGTCCGGATTTTGCGGATTTTTACGATGACTGTGTTCTGTTTGATTCCATGGTTGTACTTGCCGACGAGTTTTTTTTGGAGACAGCTGAATTGTGTTCCACCCAGTTTTGCGAGTTGGGGGTTTCGTGTGTTTGTAAAACGCCGTCCGAAAACAACACCAACTCTTCCTGCGATAAGCCGTTGAAGGTGTTCTTGGAGAAAAAATCCAGTTTTCTTAGCCAAGACTCTTACGATCTAACCATTTCTCTTGGAGGTGTTGTCGTAAAGGCGGGAGACTGTGCCGGTGCGTTCTATGGTATGCAAACCGTACGCCAGCTGGTTATGACGGCGGACAGAAAAAACGGCAATGTGCGTCTTCCTTTGTGCACAATAAAAGACACCCCGGAATACCAATGGCGTGGTTTTATGTTGGACACTTGTCGGCATTTCCAACCGGTTGGATTTATCAAAAAACTAATCGATGTAGCAGCCATGCACAAGTTAAACAGGTTCCACTGGCATCTTACGGACGACCAAGGGTGGAGGCTTTATATCCCGGAGTATCCGCTTCTTACGGAAATAGGAGCTTTCCGTTACAACTCCAGGGCTATGTGGTTGGGCAAGACTGGAGGGTTTTATTCCCACGATGACATAAGGGAGGTCGTGGAATACGCCATGCTGCGACATGTAACTGTGGTCCCGGAAATAGAAACACCGGGGCATGCCTCTGCCGTTCTTGCCTCTTATCCCGGTCTTGGTTGTACTGGTGGTCCTTACCGGGTTGAAGAGAGGTATGGAATATTTGACGACGTTCTTTGCGCCGGAAACGATGAAGTGTTGAAGGTTTTTTCTTCTGTGTTTGAGACTGTCTGCGATTTGTTTCCCGGAGAATATGTCCATATAGGTGGCGATGAGTGTCCAAGGACAAATTGGAAAACTTGCCCAAAATGCCAATCTCGCATGAAATCGGAAGGTTTGCATTCAGAGGACGAGTTGCAAAACTATCTTACGGTAAGGTTTGCCTCTATGTTGGAACAAAAAGGGAAAATTCCGATTGGCTGGGACGAGGTTCTTGACGGTACGGAAAACCTTGGCTTGCCAAAATCGTTGGTGGTTCAGTCTTGGCGTGGCATAGAAGGTGGAAGGCGTGCCTGTGAACTTGGACACAAGGTCGTCATGTCGCCGCAGACGCAGGGTTGCTATCTTGATTACAAGAACTATGATGATGAAACCGAACCGGGATGGATAGGGTGCGCCACTGTGAAAAAATCCTACGACTTTTCCCCTGTTCCGAAAGGTT
>JAZSMM010000355.1:0-1529 GCA_045535895.1 Treponema sp. | reverse complement strand
ACACAACACAACTTGTAACGGACACAAAAATTGTTATCAACGCAGGCACGCCAAAAAGAACAACACCACACACGCACAAAGGAAGCAGAGCGATTATAACGCAAAGCATGATACTGGCTGTGCTGCTTTTAGCGGAAAAATGAGGGCTGGAAGAAAGATAAATTTCGTTTAAATCCGACGGGGCGGCCATTATTTGCCTCCTTTTGTACGAACAATAAATTTTCCCACACGAAAACGCTGTACCAAACGTATATGGGCGGGGCAGACATAGGAACAACACCCGCACTCAATGCAGTCCATAAGTCCAAAACGCTTTGCTTGGTCATAGTCGTTTCCTTCCATAGACCTCATCATCATAACGGGAGTCAAACGGCAGGGACATGCATCTATGCAACGCCCGCATCCAATGCATGGGGATTCGTCCACAAGAAATGTTTCTTGTGCCGTGAGAAACAAAACACCCGAAGTGTTTTTCGCAATCGGAAAATTGGCATTGGTCATGGCAAAGCCCATCATAGGGCCGCCTGAAATAATCTTTGCTACTCCAGGCTTCAAATCAAAGACCTCTGGAATCAAATCACCGACGAGAGTTCCCACCGGAACCCGTATGTTCTTTGGATTTTCACATGCTCCGCCAGAAATTGTAAGAGGCCGTTCTATCAACGGCTTGCCTTCACGGAACGCATCCGCTATGGCACAAAGAGTTCCAACGTTGCTTATGACACAGCCTATGTCCGCAGGAAGCCCTCCGGCAGGAATCTCTTTTTTAAGGGCTGCAACGGTTATATCTTTTTCACCACCTTGAGGATACTTTGTTTTGCACAGGCAGATTGAAATATGCGTTCCATGAGGATATGTCTCTATTGTTTTTTGCAAGAGAGGAACAAGATAAGACTTGTTGGATTCCAGCACAATCTTTCCTTTTGTTGCGCCTGTTACTTTCATTGCTATGGCAATTCCATCAATCAATTTTTGTGGAGTTTCTGCCATGGTCTGTTCGTCAATGGTAAGATATGGTTCACATTCAGCGGCATTTGCCAAAATATATTCTATCTGTTTACCGGCAGGAGGATTCATCTTCACATGGGTAGGGAAAGACGCACCCCCCATTCCAACTATCCCTGCCTCCCGAATCCTTGCAAGAGCATCTTCTTTTGAGCAGACAAAAGGGTCAAGGGCAGGCATATATTCCGTTCTGTCAGAATCATCACCTTGAATGATTATGCACGGAACTTCCAAATTGCCAGTCACCATCCGGTTTTCTATCTTCTTGACAGTGCCAGCAATAGAAGCATGAACAGGAGCTGTCATAAAGGCATCACTTGCCGCAATTTTTTGTCCACGAGCAACAACATCACCAACAGACACTAGAGGCTGGTTAGGTGCTCCGCCTTGCGTGACGGGGATACATACGGATTTTGTAGAAGGGAAAACATTCTCTATGACTTTGCCTTGAGCCAAATCCTTGCGTTCCGGTGGATGAATGCCACCTTTAAATGTGAGGGTTTTCATACAATATAGTTTACAAT
>JAZSMM010000103.1:0-3679 GCA_045535895.1 Treponema sp. | reverse complement strand
TGTTCCTGTCTATGATTATGTCAACCTGCGGAAGACCGTCTTCCATGCTGCTGGTGATTTCCGTTATCATGTCTGAGGCATTTGCGGCAAGGGCGGCCACAATGTCGTCCGCCGCTTTGTCCAACTGCTCCATGCTGTTGCTTTTTATAACAACGTCAACATCGCTACCGGTCATTGCGGACATGCTGGTGTCACTGAACGTAAACACGGCGTTTGGAAATTGACTGAACAAAGGACGTATCTTCTGTTTTGCCGTTTCGTCGCTGTCCCAACCCGGTTGGCGTTCCTCCATTGGATACAACGTAAAGCTGATGGAAGCGCTGTTTGTCGTCGCTCCTCCAAGTCCCATCATGGCGCTTCCGCCTACGGACATTGTTGTGGATTCCACTCCTTTCAGTTCTTTCATTGCCATGGATTCAAGTTGCCTTGCCACTTGGTCTGTGACTTCCAGGCGGGTTCCCTTTGGCATTTCCAAGTTCACGGTAACAGTTGTGGCGGCTTGTTCCGGCATAAAGATAAAGCCAATCACGGGAATCATTGCAAGGCTTGCAATCAGCAAAACCAAAATGACAGCGATGAAAAGCAGTTTATGGTGCAGAACCCAACGAACACATTTTGCGTAGCCGTTGTCCAGTTTGTCAAACATTCTGTTGGCAAAATTGTCCAGACCGCCCCAAAATCCTGTTTTGCTTCTTTTGGCAATGTTTTCTAGCTTGAGATACTTGGAGGCAAGGACAGGGACAAGGACGACGGCAACAAGAAGGCTGCACAAAAGTGAAAAAACAACGGTGAAAGTCAATCCGGAGAAAATCTGACCTACCATGCCAAGTTCGTTGCTGTACATCACCAGCGGAAGGAACACACATACTGTTGTCAATGTGCTAGCGGTGATGGCCATTATCATTTCTTGTGATCCCAATACAGCCGCAACGGTGGGTTTTGCTCCTTTCGCACGGTAGCTGTAGATGTTTTCCAGAATAACAATGGAGTTGTCCACAAGCATACCAACGCCAAGCGAAAGACCGGCGAGGGTCATCATGTTCAGTGAAAAACCTGTGAACTTCATTACTCCCAAGGTGATGACCAAAGAAATAGGAATTGTAAGACCGATTATGATTGTACTTTTTATACTTCTTAGGAAGATGAAAAGCACTATGACCGCAAGAACTGCCCCGGAAATAACCGAACCAAGGATGTTGTCAATAGAAAGTTCAATTATGTCCGTTGTGTTCATGGCTTCTGTAAGCTGTACGTCTGCCGGCAGCAAAGGCATGATGGTTTCTACTTGCTCCCTAACGGCACGGGCTGTTTGCACGGAGTTCTTTCCGCTTTGCTTTTGCACGGAAAGAATTACGCAGGGCGTTCCGTTCATATATGCCAAACTGGAAACGTCTTTGTATCCTTCATAAACATCTGCAATGTCACGAAGTAAAATTTTATGGACTTGCGGTGCCGCCATTGTACCGTATCCACCGCCGGAGGTCTTGTAGGCAATCACAGTGTTCCGTATGTCGTCCAACGTGGCGTATTCTCCGGACGTTGTTATGGAATAGGTTGTGTCGTTTTCGGAGATGCTTCCGCCACTTCCTTGGATGTTTTGCGCCCCAATCATCTGGGCAATCTGCGTAAGGGTCAAAGAATATGCTTCAAGGCGGTCACGAGGAATGTCAACTATAATCGCTTTTTCTCGTCCTCCGCTTATTCCCACGGATGCAACACCGTCAATCTGTTCAAGCCTGGGCTGGATGATGTCTTCCGTGTATTGGAACAATTCTTCCGGCGTGCGGTTCCCGCTGACGACATATTGCA
This sequence comes from Treponema sp., assembly GCA_045535895.1. Lineage (GTDB taxonomy): Bacteria > Spirochaetota > Spirochaetia > Treponematales > Treponemataceae > Treponema_F. The sequence continues at coordinate 1,870 of JAZSMM010000103.1, read as the reverse complement.
TTATCGGCATCATGGAAGGGTCCATCTTGAATATTATAGGGGTCTCCGCATCGGCAGGCAAAAAGGCTTTTACCAAATCCAGTTTGTCACGTATTTCGTTTGTTGCTTCGTCTAAGTTTGTTCCGTAGTTCAACTCCAAAAGGACAAGACTAGAACCCAACGAAGAAAGGGTTTGCATGTTCTTCAAACCCGTGACGCTGGAAACAACACTTTCCAATGTACGGGTTATTGAACGTTCCACTTCTTCTGGTCCGGCATTTGGATAACTTGTTGAAATGGCAATATAGGGAATCTCCATGTCTGGCATTAAGTCCAGAGGAAGGTCAAATGTGGAATAAATGCCCAGGGCAGTCAGAATGATAAATATAATCAAAACCGTCGTGGGCTTGGAAACAGCGAGCTTTGACAGACTCATTAATTGCCTCCGTTGCTGGAAACTACATTTACGTGGCTTCCGTTGTCCAGCAAAGTCTGCCCGGAAACTACGACTTGTTCGTTTGCTGCCAACCCAGAAACAACCTCTACCATGTCGTCAACTGTTATGCCAAGGGTGACAGGTCGAGCGGTTACTGTGTTTGTGCCAGGATCAACAACAAAAACATAGTCGGCTCCGCTGCGGCTAAGGACTGCGTTTCTTGGAATTGCAATGGCGTTGTCCTTTGTTTCTGTAATTAATTTTACACGGCAGTACATTCCTATTTTTATGCGGTTGTCCGCAGGGTCTTGCCTTAGCTTTACCGTCATGGAACGAGATGTTGCGTCAAGCACGGGGTTTACTTCCGTGACTTTTGCAGTAAAAATTTCTCCGGGATAAGCGTCGAAAGAAAGCAATGCATTCTGCCCTTTTTTTATGCGAGAGACAAACCGTTCTGCTACGTTTATTACAATTTCCAAGTCGTTTGTGCTGCTTATTTTACCAATCGACATTGTTGGTGCAACCATACTTCCGGTGGAAATAGGAAAGGAAGTAACAGTTCCTGTTACCGGGGCTCGCACAGGGCTTGTTTCGTAAGTCATGCCCGGACGGGAAGGGTCAACTTCTGCGAGGATTTGGTTGCGTTTAACATTGTCGCCAACTTGCACACGTATATTTATCAATTTTCCGCTTGCGTCTGGCATGATGTCCACGCTAGAAGTGGCCTCTACGTCGCCACCAAATTCCAAGTATTCGTCAAGATTTTCCGGCGAGGTGACATATGTGTTTACAGCATATACTGTTTTTTGTTCTTCTTTGGGTACAACAGAAACAGATTCTTTTTTTGCGCATCCTGCCGACACAAGCAAAATCGCTGTGGCTGCTATGAAAAATGTCTTGTTGATTGTCTTCATTTTATTGTTCCTCCTGGTTTTTAGTCAGTTTTGTGTCCAACATATATTCCAAGTCCAAAAGGCCTGAAAGGTAGTTGTATTTTTCGTTCAAAAGTCCAAGTTGCGCCTGGTTCAACTGGTCCTCTGCGTCACGCAAGTCCAAAAGTTCGCTTGTTCCGTTGCGGTAAGAAGCCAAAGTCATGTCATAGGACTTTTGTGCCAAGGCGATACTGCCTGCAACGGCTTCTATAGAAGCCCGTGCTTGCGACAATGTGTCCACTTGGGTGCGTATGTCAAGTTCTGTTTTTTCCACAAGGGTTGAAAGAGATATTTCCAGTTTTTCTATGTTGGCCTTTGTGTCTTTCGCTTGTTGTCGTGTGGTAGAGAAAGGCAACAGGTTGGTCAAGTTCCATGCCAGCGTGGCGGAAAACGCACCGTTGTCCATGTAGTTGTCAAGCCAGTTTTCTGTTATGTCTGTTACTACAGGCTGAAAACCCCAAGAAAGTTGTAATGCAGGAAGTCGCATCGTAGCCATGTCGTTCTGTGAGCCAAGGAGTTGGGA
>JAZSMM010000036.1:0-3385 GCA_045535895.1 Treponema sp. | reverse complement strand
AAATTGATTATTCAACAAGCACAGTTCAACACATTAAATTAGAAGACTTTTTGTTTATGGAAGATTTGGAAAAATAGTTTTTTGCTGCATCTTGATAGACACAAAATGTAGCGGTTTTTTGTGCTAAAAACGCCCCGCATTGCGTGCAACACACACAGGCGGGACTTAGGAAACCCGACCGCCGTGTCGGCGGCGGGGAATGAGGGGAAGGCAAACAACAAACCTTGGCGTAAAAACGGATTCCATGATAGAATGTTTGCATGAAGCGGATTATTTCATGGAATGTAAACGGAATTCGTGCTGCAGAAAAAAAAGGTTTTATAGAATGGATAGCCCAAAGCAATGCGGATGTTGTTTGTATACAAGAAACAAAAGCAAATCCGGGGCAACTTTCTACTGAGCTGCTTGCTCCTAAATACAACGACGGTACATACAAGTCCTTTTGGTCAAGCGCAAAAAAACCCGGCTATTCTGGAACGGCGATTTACAGCAAAACACAACCAGACGATGTTCATGTCATGGGGATTCCTGAATTTGACGATGAGGGACGTGTTTTGGTAGCACATTACGGCAGTCTTGCGGTAGTCAGTGCATATTTTCCAAACAGCCAAGATGCAGGTGCAAGGCTTGGTTACAAACTTGATTTTTGTCATGCAATGAAAAATTTTTGTGATAAAATGGTTTCGGAAAACACAAATGTGATTTTGTGTGGTGACTACAATATAGCCCATAAACCCATAGATTTGGCAAACCCCAAAGCAAACGAAGGGAATGCAGGTTATTTACCGGAAGAACGAGCTTGGATGGACGAGTTTACGACAAACGGTTGGTGCGACACTTTCCGTAATTTTTGTGACGAACCTAGACAATATACTTGGTGGAGTTACCGATTTAAAGCACGTGAAAAAAACATAGGATGGCGCATAGACTATCAATGCGTGAACAATAACTTTGTGCCGGCGGTAAAATCTTGTGGAATAATGTCGGAAGTGATGGGTTCTGACCATTGCCCGGTTGTAATAGAGGTGGAAGACTAAAAATGGCAAAACGCAAGGCAAAATCTCAGCGTATACACATTAGTTACAATGCTCCGGTAACGCTTACATTTTCTCTTTTGGCGACGGCTGTTCTTTTGTTGAATCAGTTTGTAGTTCCTGGAATTGTAAAGTTAATTTTCACTGTGCCAGGAAAAGTTGGGAGCGAATTCGCTTTTGACTGGAAAAATGTGTTGGATTATGTCCGACTTTTTACTCATGTTCTTGGACATGCCGATTGGGGACATCTTATAGGAAACCTTTCTTTCATTTTGTTGCTTGGACCTCTGCTGGAAGAACGCTACGGGTCTGGCATGCTTGCTCTTATGATGGTGGTCACGGCTCTTGTCACCGGGGTTCTTAACGTGTGCTTTATTTCCAGAGGTCTTTTGGGAGCAAGCGGTATTGCGTTTATGATGATTTTGCTTTCTTCTTTTACGACGATAACAAAAAATCAGATTCCATTGACGTTTATCCTTATTATGGTGCTTTACATGGGAAGGGAAATTGTTTCTGGTGTTCAAACGGACGACATTTCTTCGCTTGCCCACATTGCCGGTGGAATCTGCGGAAGTCTGTTTGGATTTTTAGGTGCTAATTCACCTCGTAAAACAAAACCACCAACGCAAAAGCCAACCAACAATTCACGGCAATCCTATTCTTCTGACTTGGACGAGGACAGTACCGTTGTGATTTCTTCTGCAAAGTTTTGACCGTAATTTGTGTTGAAAACCGTTTTTGGCTGGAGTATCTTTTATTATAGGATATTCAAGATGCAGGAGATGTTATGGATGTAAGTCTGTTTGATTACATAAAATGGCGTGGGGATTTGACATTTGACAAAGTTTTTTTCAATGAAATCGATGCCATTATATTCAGTATGCTTTCATACATAAATTTCAATGGAATTGTTTCTGCTGATTTCAATAAAAACGGAATTACCCTGGAACAGGCTGCTAATGATTTTTTTTATGCGGAAGATGTTCTTAAACGTTCCGACACGGGACTGCTTTTTAACAAAGAGTTGCTAGAGTTGCTGAAATTGTGTGCTTCTTCTGCTCGTTTTAAAAATGTACAGCTTTGTGGATTTATGGACAGTACGGACATTGCAAAGGAAAAGCAATTCGCCGCTTTTACAGCTGTTCTTGAAGACGGAACTAACGTAGTTGCGTTCAGAGGAACGGACGACAGCATTGTCGGTTGGAAGGAAGACTTTAACATGTCTTTTACAACACCTGTTCCTTCTCAAAAAGACGCTCTTGCATATGTAAAAGATGTGGCAAAACAACTCCCCGGTAAAATACGGATTGCAGGCCATTCCAAGGGAGGAAACCTTTCTGTTTTTGCGGCAACCTTTTGTCCTGACAAAATCAAACGTCGCATTTTGGGTGTGTACAACAGCGACGGTCCGGGTTTTGAATATGACATAACGCAACTTGAGGAATTTAGGCAAATTGCAGACAAAATACATACGTTCATTCCGCAGACTTCAATAGTGGGTGTGCTGTTGGAGCATGAAGAAGACTATATCGTGGTAAAGAGCAACGAAAACGGAATAATGCAGCACAACCCGTTTTCTTGGCAGTTGGACGGGCCTGCCTTTGTAACATTGGACAAACTTTCGCACCAAGGACAAATTATAGACCGAACAATAAAAGACTGGCTAAAAAAAATGGATAAAATCCAACGGGAAAAATTTGTAGACGCTTTGTTCGAGCTTCTTACAAGTTCGGATGCAAAAACTTTTTCTGAACTTGCAGAAATTTGGACAAAAAACCCTGCGGGGGCTTTGCGTTCTTTGCTTTCCCTTGATGAAGAAACCCGCCACATTGTATGGAAAGCGTTGCAGCAGCTTTTTAAAACGGCTAGGCACAACCTGCCCATGCTTTCAGACTTTTTAAACCGTTCACATACATAAACTTTTGTCCAATAGACTAAACGCTTTTTTTAAGGTATTCTTGTTTTATGGCATACGAGGTAACGGCAACACGTCGCCGCCCGCAAAGGTTTGAAGACCTTGTTGGGCAGGAATTTGTGGCGGCAACTCTTAAGAATTCAATACAAACAGGAAAAATAGCCCATGCGTATCTTTTTGCAGGGCCTAGAGGTTGCGGTAAAACGTCGTCCGCCCGTATTTTGGCAAAGGCGTTGAACTGCGATCAAGGACCTACGGCCATGCCTTGCGGGGCTTGTTCAGCTTGCCAGGAAATCACAAGAGGGGCAAGCCTTGATGTTATAGAAATAGACGGAGCTTCTAACACAAGCGTAAACGACATTCGCCAGATAAAGGACGAAATTCTTTTCCCGCCCAATTCCTGCAGATACAAGATTTACATAATAAATAAAATTCA
>JAZSMM010000337.1:0-2476 GCA_045535895.1 Treponema sp. | reverse complement strand
AAAGTAGTCGGGGCTGAAAGTTTCGGCAAAAAAGTCAAAGTCCGTCCTGCCCGACTCTTCATATTCTTCAAGAAAACCGGCGCATTGTTTGAAAAACGGAACAGCTTCCACATCACGGCTGTGTTCCTTAAGCAAAATCCCATGGTAAAAATATGCCGGCCAAAACTCTGGATAGTTTTTTTCGGTGTGCGAAAAAAATTGGTCCGCTACATCCACATTTCTAGCAGCCTTCTCTATGTATCCTTTGTAAAAACTGGAATACAAACCTTCGTTGCCCAAAGGATTGTAGTTTGAAACAATGTTCCTTGCAACATCAAATTCCTTGGCGGCTATAAGCCATTTCAGAACATGGAACATATACTCAGGCTTGGGAACTTCTGGCAAAACCATTTTGTCGTGCTTTAAAGGTTCTGTTGTCAAAAGCGGCTGTGGCGGAAGCGGCGGATTCGACTGTGCCTTGACGACATGATTTTGCACCGGGGTGGATTCCTTTGGTTCTGGAATAGTCGCTTCATGCGAATTACGATGTTTGGTTTCTTTTATTCTTGAATGCAACGACTGTATAGGATGCAGACCTTGTTTTTTTTCTTGGAACTGCTTGTAGGGTTTTTTAACCAGAAAATACACAGGTCCGACATTCACTTTTTCCATTCCCTGCGGAATCATTTCTTCTGTTATGCTTCCGATTTCACTGAAAGACAAAAAAATCAAACCGCCTGGAGCAAGCACGTTGGAGAGTTTTCTAAGCACAGCACGACGACATTCATCGTCAAAATAGATGAAAACATTCCTAAGGAAAACCAAGTTGACAGGCTCGTCAATCGGGGGGGAATCGTTGCCAACCAGATTGTAGTTGTAGATTTTGAGCTTGTTCAAAAAAGAAGGATGCAGGCGAAATTTTGTGTCGTCAAAAAGACCGCAACCACTGGCAACAAGCAAAGGATGAAAAATCTTTCCGTCCTCGCAGAAAGAAGAACGAGTGTAAATCCCGTTCCTGAAAAAAGCAAGTTCGTTCTGGTCTATATCTGTAGCATAAACTTGTGGAGTAACCCCGCAAGAAACAGCAAGAGCGTACAAGGAAACGGCTTCTTCGCCGGAGGCACCGGCAGCACTCCAGATTACCATTTTTCTTCCGGAAAACCTTGGAAAAACCTGTTCCTTCAACAAATTGAACTGCCGTTGTTCCCTGAAAAAATAAGTTTCGTTTGTGGTAATTTCTGTTATCAAGCGGTTGAATTCTGGGGTACCGACTTTAAGTTTGTGGCAATATTCTGAACAGGAACAGCCGGAAATAGACGCTTGCTTTTCCACATAGGTGGCAACATAACTCACCAACACAGGCGCAACACGTATTCCTGAATAGTCTGTAATCCTTGTTATAATCTGCGCGGTTTGTTCTTTTGTCATTGAATCAGTTGCAACGATATATGCTTCTTCTGGCAAATCAGACACCCTTTAAAAAAAATCGTGATAGTCTAACATAATAAAAGGATTTTAACAATTAGGGATGCATAAAATTCCCCCGCCCGCACGTGCGTAAGGCAAAACACAAAGCCGTTGCATGCAACCGTGGCTGCATGCAACGTGGGGGAAGGCAAGTGGGTCCCAGCGACGGAAAAAACAGAGGTCTTCTCCCTAAAGGGCGCCCTCCTCTGTTTTTCCCTGCGTCCCTCTTGCCTTCCCCGGCTGTTTTTACAGCTCCATTCCATGTGCGGTTTTCCGTTTTTATCGCACGGCGATCGGTCTTCCGCATAACATAGAAAGATTGAATGACGACATTTCCCGCCGGCTGCCATGGAGGGCAGCCCACGGTAATGTGTGCGACGTTTTGTTCCCTGAGCCTGTCGAAGGGGAACAAAACTCGCCGTCAATAATTGGCATGGAAGCCAATTATTGACAGGGACCACTTGCCTTCCCCGTATTTCCCGCCGCCGACACGGGGGACCCACTGGCAACCAAGGCCAACGGCTGGTAAGCATTAAAAAAAGTTAGGTTGTCCTAACTTTTTTATTACTTGGCGGTATTTTTTAATAACCTAAAATGGGATCATTTTCAATGGGATCACAACTTTCGTGTTTACCGTAAATTCGAACACTGCTGTAACGGTCGTGCATCGAATCTAAGGAGTTAATATTGAAAGACAAGTTAACGACCTTGCGTAAGTCATCTGCGGTAATGCCATTACCCATATTGTGGGCGGCTTGGTAAATTAAACTGTCCATGTGGCTTGTGATTTCTTGATAGCCATTTTCCAAATCATCTGCAAAATTAAAAGGTTGAGTAATAGAATGATATTCACACATACTATTCCAGTTATCGATAATATCTTGCTTATTATTTTCATAATCTTCTTTCGGGTTAAAGTTTGTCGATGCTTCTTGAAACTTATCTGTACCACCAAAACCATTCCTGTACACCTCGTTAGCTACCGCTCTATAATAATTTATAAAACAAGATTGGTTAATAGGATCATTAA
>JAZSMM010000330.1:0-7142 GCA_045535895.1 Treponema sp. | reverse complement strand
GCCCTTGTTCCTAAAATCGTCTTGGTCTTCTTGGGGCAAATCGCCTTGTTCATAACGCTGAGCTCATTCCATTATGTTGGCAATTACAAGCCGCTGCCAAGGATAAAGAGTCGCCACACCAAAAATGTCTTTCGCGACCTTTGCCGCAGGATCCTCAAAAAAAGACGAGGCGTTGTCCGACTCGTCCGTAAAATAAAAGTCTTCCATAAAAAATCCCCATAATCTGCCAATAATATTATTCGCAAAAAAAATCCAAAAAACAGGCAGATGTTTGGGGATTTTTGTAAAATATTTTTATCTGTCTAAAACAGTTATCTCCACACGACGGTTTCTGGCTTTGCCTTCTTCCGTTGAGTTGGACGCTACAGGGCGTTCCGCTCCAAAACCTTGGGTGAATATATGGTATGCATCCTTTACGCCAAGCTCCGTCAAGTAAGAAGCAACCGCTTGAGCACGCTCTACAGAAAGTTTGTGCCTTGCAGAAGCTGTTCCTGCAAGTGCCGTATGACCTGTAACAAGCAGGTCGTTGTCCGGGAACTGGCGTAAAATTTCTGCAAGTTTTTGCAACTTGACCTTTTCCGATTCCAACAAAACGGCGGAATCAGGCTTGAACTGAATGTTTTCTATACTGATTGTAAGACCGTCCTCGTCGGCACGAACCTGCGTGTTCTCTATTCCAAGTTCTTCAATCGTATGCTGAACGTCCGCCAGCCTGTCCGTCGCACGGGAAACAAAATCTGTGACTTCTGCCTGGGCTGTTCCCACAAACTCAAACACATTGCCTCTTGCTGTTTCCACAATAATCCTAAAGTCCTCGTTGTAATGGCTGATTGCACCTTTTTCATTGTCCCAATACACGCTCTGGTGGGAATAACCCATTGTGACGGCAGGATAGTCCAAAACTCCTGCTTGCTGGGGTTTTGGACTTGCATAATAGAGATTGTATTTTACATCAATCAAATGAAGGGTTTTTCCTTCTTCTTGGACAGGTCCTACATAAGTGTAACGAGCAGAAAAAGGCACTTTGAAAGGTTTTTCCACGCCGAACGTCCGGCGCATATCGTGGGCTTCATGACCTTCCGCCGTCCAAGTGTCTCCGGGTTCAACCGGTTCATCTGGAAAAACAGGAACATCCCTGACAACAGGCATAAAATACTCGTCGCCAATAGTGTAAATGCCTTTTTCATCACGCAAAAAAACGCTGTGGTATTCTTCTCCCCAAGTAAACTGTCGGTCGTACAAACCTGTGGAACTTTCAGAAGTCATAAAAACGGCCGAATGTTCCGCTTTGTTTCCTTCTACTTTGGTGACATCCACAGATATTCGGTTGACTATTTCTGCATGATGGTCAAACTGACGATTTACAATTACATCTTCTTGCACTGTGGAAAGAATGCGGTAGGAATCTCCCTGCGAATACTTAAAACGGAATTCCTCGGCACAAACAAACAAATTTCCAATGATAAAAAACAAGGCAAAAGTTGCAAAAACATTTCTTTTCATAACAACTCCTCGGACTGTACAAAATATGTTCGTGTACAATATGATAATATCATCAAGATTGTTATGTTACAATTATTCAAAGGGACGTTATGAGCAAATTACAGGAATATTTTCAAAGCCTGCTGAACGAAGCAAACATATCTTTTTTACTGGTAATTGCAATTGTCGTGGCTTTGTGCCTTTTGTGCGGCTTTATAGGAAAACAATTCGGCAAGTTGGAGATGTCCAAAGACATAAGACGACAACGAAAAGATGCCGTAAAACGCTCTCGTGCTGTCTTGGCAGGACAAGTTTGTGAACAAATTGCACCGCTCTTGCCTGATTTTCCCTGCGACATAAACAATGTGCAGTTTGTTGGCCGTCCCGTGGACTTTGTGGGTTTTTGCGGCGACCCACAAACAGGGATTGTGGAAGAAATCCTTTTCATAGAAGTGAAAAGCGCAAGCAGCGTTCTTTCGGCAAGGGAAAAATCCGTGAAAGAAGCCGTGGAAAAACATCGGGTTCGTTATGTGGAATATAGAATTCAATGAAAGTTTTCCAAATACTTTTTTAGTGCGACTTTTGCAGAACCAAAGGCAAGAGGAAGGTTTTCTACGTCTTCTTGGGTTTCAACTTTGTGCAGGGAAAACCCTGAAACCTCGCTTTCCTGCGGAACAAGACGTCCAAGCAAATCGTCCAAAGAGGCGTCCGATTTTTGCAATTGAGCCGCAAAGAACATATCGCAGGTTTTGTATACAATATCTTTGTATTCATAGGTGTTTGCACTTGTGCATACAAACAAAACCTTTTCGGGTTTCAGCCCAGTTTCTTCCATGCATTCCCTGAAAGCTGCTTCTTCTGCGCTTTCGTCCGGATCTACAAAACCGCCTGGAAGAGCCAAAAAGCCCTTGCGTGGTTCTTTTGCTCGTGTTTCAAACAGGATTCTGCCTTTTTTGTCTTGAACAATCAAGCCCACCGCAGCGGCCACGTTGTTGAACAAGTCAAAACCGCATTCACTGCAAACCCAATGCCGTCTCTTGGGGTATTTTATTCCCTTGGTTGAACCACAGTGGGGACAAAAATTAAAGTCAGCGTTTTTATCAGACATACAACCTCCAATTTTTAAAGACACCCTATGAATAATGCCTTGCCGTAAGGGCTTCTGCAAGAGCGTCAGAACGTTTTAACGTACGCAAAAAAAGCGGCACAAACAACGGAAAAATTTTACGAATCTTTGAAACAAATCCTTTGGCTTGACCTAAACCGCCTCGTATAATTTGCACTTTTACAATCAAGGCGGCTTCTGCGGCCAGCATTGGCACAAACCTAAACACAATCCCGGCCACCAGGACAACGTGCCTCACAGGAACACCACAAACAGCAAGCGGCTTGAGTAAAAACGCCAAACCTTCCAAAACCTGTCTTTCATTTATGGAAAACACAAAAACCGCAAGACACACAAAAGCACAGAGCAAATGCAAAAGCATAAGAACACCTGAAACAAGTTTTCCGCTGGTGACAGAAACAAAACCAACCCGGAAGAGTTCCGTGTCTTGGTTGGCTGATGGCAAGAAAAGCAGTTGGAATAAAAAAAACAAAACAATCCAAGGAAGGATTTTCGCTAAAGATTTTACAAGGCGCAACATCGGGTAACCTGCAAGAAAAGCATAAGCCAAGATAAGCCCAAAACCAATTCCAGAACTTGCAATGGTTCGCGTAAGAAACGAAACCAAGAACAGCACCAAGAAAACAACGTATTTTGCCACCGCAGGCATTTTTTGAACCGGCATGTTTTTTTCCGCTCCCTGCGAAAAAGACAAACCTGCGTTCCGCAAGAACGAAAGAAGTCCCGTCCCGCCCTGGGCTGCGACTTGAGTCAACCCAAAATCACGTTGAATCAATTTGTCATTCGGTTTTGTGTCCTGAAAAATCCTAACAGGACGACTTTCGTCAAGGCGGACAATCCTGTCTGCAAGTTCGGCTTCTTGCGTCCTGTGGGTGGAAAAAACAACAGTCTTTCCTTCTTTTGCAAGTTGAACCAATATTTCCATGATTTTTCTACGGCTTTTTGGGTCAAGCCCGGCCGTGGGTTCATCAAACAACATAACTTGGCAATCCAAGGCGATTATGCCTGCCAAAGACAACCTTCTTTTTTGCCCGCCAGAAAGCGACATGGTTCGTCTTTCCGCAAAGTCGTCAAAAAAAAGACCAACCATGTCCATGGCTTTGCGCACACGCTGCAACAAATCACGACCTTTTAGTCCTTGATTTCGTGGACCAAAGGCAACGTCATCACCGGCAAATTCTTCAAATAAAGAGCGCTCGCTGTCCTGCAAGGCCAAGGCAACCTGTCCGGAACATAAAACCTTCCCCTCATCTGGAACAAGCAATCCGCAAGCAAGTTCCAGCAAAGTCGTCTTGCCAGAACCGGAAGAACCCATCAAAGCTACAAGACTGCCGGATTGCAATTCCAAAGAAAAGTCTTTGAAAAGCTGTTGTTGCTGTTGGTCGTTTTTAGAAGAATATGAAAAAGAAATTTTTTCCATGCAAAGACTGCACACGGAATTTTTGTTTTGATTGGAACTGTCAACGGTACAAACGCCTGCATCAAAAAATTGTTTCAATATGTCTGAATTAGCAACAAAATCTTGTTGTGCACCGTCAAAAACAATGCGGCCGTCGTTCATTGCGATTATCCTTTGCGCCCGCATTGCTTCTTCATAGTCGTGAGTGACATGTACAACAGTTGAACCAGACAAAACCTCGTTCTCTATAAGAGAAAGTATTTCCTTCCTGGATTTTTCATCTAGCATGGAGGTTGGTTCATCCAGCACAAAAAAGTTGGGCTTGATTGCGCTTATTCCGGCAAAAGCCAACTTTTGTTTTTGCCCTTGTGACAACGATAAAGTCCTGCTTTTCCTGTAATCCAAAAGATTTACGCAAGACAAACACTCGCTCACCCTTTTGTCAACGTCTTTTTTTGCAATGCCAAGATTTTGCGGACCAAACGCTGTGTCGCTTTCCACTATGCTAGATACAATTTGGTCGTCCGGAAACTGAAAGACAATGCCACTCATGCACTCTGGGGCAAATTGGATTTCCCCGCAATCCGCCAAAAGAAAGCCGCACAACAACCGTGCCAATGTACTTTTGCCAGAACCGTTTAAACCCAACACAGCGACATATTCGCCTTGGTTCAACTCAAAGGAAACGTCTTTTACGGCTTTAATGCTTGTCTCTGGATATGTGAATGACAAATTTGTGACTTTTAGCAAAGACATGGGCTACATTTTATGCACAAAAAGGGAACTTGGCAAGCCTTGAAAAAACAACTCTATTTTTTGTAAACTAAACACATATTCTTACGACATTTTCAGGACAAAGGTGAGTTATGAAAAAGCAAACAAACAAAGGACACAATTGGCACTTCTTGCAAAACGGTGGGTTAATTCAAGTGCAAATTTCCAACATTGACGACGTACTGAACTTGGACAGCCTTGACCCAAAGATGTGGACGGCTCTTGCCTGCCCTGCTTGCGGCCTTGAATTCAGCGAAGAAACTTTGAACCTTCTTGACAACGACAAAAATGGACGCGTTAGAATCCCAGAGATTTTAAGCGTGGTGGAATACATAAAAAAATATTTTTCCAGACCACAAATAATCATGGAAGAAGGAGACGCCATTCCCCTTGACGCTTTAAGCGAAGTCCCATTTGACTGCGGGCATTCCCCTTTGGAATCGGCAAGAGCAGTCTTGAAAATACTGAACAAAGAAACCGCACAGGAAATCTGCTACGATGACGTTTGTGCCACCGACAAACTTTTTACACCACAAGCAATCAACGGAGATGGAATATTACCTGCGGAATGTGTAAAAGAGGATTTTGCTTGCGGCGTTGTAAAAGACATAATAGGTTGCACCGGCGGAATGGACGAAATAAGCGGCGTAAAGGGAATAAGCCGAAGCCAAAAAGACGACTTCTTTTTGCAGGCAAAAGAACTGAACGAATGGAGGCAAACCGCCGCAAAGGACGACCCAAAAATATTCTTTCTTAAAGATGCCACCGACTCAGCTGCAACCGCTTTCAACAAAGTTCAGGATAAAATAAACGACTATTATTTGCGCTGTTCCTTGATTAACTATGACTGCAACGCAAAAGATATTCTGAAGACACAAGACGACAAAATGCTTTTGGCAGAAGACGGTACTTTGCATACAATGGAAAACCTTGCAGTTTTACCAATCGCCTTGTGCGAAGCAGGAAAACCATTGCCGTTAGACAACACCATAAACCCGGCATGGGTTGAAGAAATGAAAGACTTTAAGGAAAAAGTGATAAAACCTTTGTTTGGAAAAGACATCGCAAGCCTTTCAGAGGGGAATTGGCGTAAAATCGAAAATTTTTTTGAACCTTACCAAAATTGGCTTAAGGCAATGCCTGAAAATTCACTGTCAAAGTTGGGGTTGGACAGAATTGCAGAGATACTTTCTTCAGGTGCAGAAAAAATAATTGACGAATACTTGGACATGGAAGAAAACCATCCGCCGGTTGCCCTTGCTTCTGTGGAACTAAAAAAAATGATTCTTGTACGAAGAGATTTTGTAAGGTTGCTCAAAAACTTTGTTTCTTTTGCAGATTTTTATGAACCAGACAAAAAAGCGATTTTTCAGGCGGGAACTTTGTTCATAGACGGGCGTTCCTGTGATTTGTGTTTCAAGGTACTGGACATCGCAAAACACGGAACAATGGCCTCTCTTTCCCAGTGTTTTTTGGTTTACTGCGACTGTGTGAAAAAAGACCTCTCCGGAGAGAAAATGCAGATTGCAGCTTTAATAAGCAATGGTTCTACGGACAACTTGCTGATTGGAAGGAACGGAATTTTCTTTGACAGGCAAGGCAATGATTGGGATGCAACAATCGTCAAAATCGTGGACAATCCCGTGAGCATAAGACAGGCTTTTTGGATGCCCTACAAGAAAATCATGCGGTTAATCCAAGAAAAAATCTCCAAGTCTACAAATGTAGCGGAAACCAAAGTTTTTGAGTCCATGACAAAGGTTGTGGACAATCCAGCAGAAATTTCTACAGCTGTCCCAACAAAGAAAACCGACGTGGGAACGATAGCAGCTATAAGCGTCGCCTTTACAGGAATTGCAACCGTTGTTGGCGGAATAATGGAGGCTTTTCTTGGTCTTGGTAAATGGATTCCCTTGGGAATTGTGGGAATCGTTCTTGCCATATCATTGCCTTCCGTTTTGATTGCATGGCGCAAACTAAAACAACGGAACATCGCGCCCATTCTGGATGCTTCTGGCTGGGCAATCAACGGCAACGTGAAAATACCCACGCTCCTTGGCGACAGTTTGACAAAACTTCCGCTATATCCTGCAAAATCATTCTTGCCTGCAAAAGATCCTTATGCAGACAAAAAGTTCCCAACCAAACGAGTTGTTGTGTGCGTGGTTTTATTGGCGTTAGTAGTGACAGCCGTTGTACTGATAACACAAAACCCCGACGGAATAAACGGAGTATGGCAAGGGATAAAAAACTGGACGGGCAAGTTCAAGATTAACAAGGGTTGAAACGTCATGGCTGCATTCCCCGCCCGTCCGTGCGTAAGGCAAAACATAAAGCCATGGCATGTAAACGTGGGGGAAG
>JAZSMM010000236.1:0-3386 GCA_045535895.1 Treponema sp. | reverse complement strand
AAAGAATGTGGTGCAGAATTAAAAAAGGTTGTGTGGCCTGCTCGGGCAGACGTTGTGTCTTCTGTGAAAGTTGTTTTGATATCAACGCTTGTTGTTGCGGTTTTGCTTGGTTTGCTTGATTTGCTTTTTGTTACAGGCATGAATCTTGTGTTCTGATTTTGTGAGCGATTAAATGGCAAAAGGCTGGTATATTCTTCATACTTATGCGGGTTATGAGGGAAAAATAGAAAGAACAATTCAATCTCTTGTAGAGGTGGGCGACTTGTCTTCTGACATTGTGTTGGATGTAAAAGTTCCTGTTGAAGAGGTTGTCGAAGTTAAAGACGGAAAGAGAAAAACATCCACAAAGAAATTTTTGCCTGGCTATATAATGTTGGAGCTTGATTTGCCCGACATCGGTTGGAAATCGGTGTGTTCTGCTATACGCAGAATCCAAGGCGTTACAGGTTTTGTGGGTACAGGTGCAAGCGAGAGGCCTAGGCCTATTTCTGGTGATGAAGCCAAGGCGTTGCTGCAAAGGGCTGGAGAGATAAAAGGGGAAAAAACCGCGAGATTGAAGCAGTCTTTCTCTATTGGTGAGCAGGTTAAGATTATTGACGGGGCTTTTGCGTCTTTCTCTGGGACAATTGAAGATGTTAATCTGGAGAAAAACAAGTTGCGTGTGATGGTTCAGATTTTTGGGCGTGCTACACCTG
Source organism: Treponema sp. (assembly GCA_045535895.1). Taxonomy (GTDB): domain Bacteria; phylum Spirochaetota; class Spirochaetia; order Treponematales; family Treponemataceae; genus Treponema_F. Next base: position 2,691 of record JAZSMM010000236.1, on the reverse strand, counting down.
TGGAAGTAGATTTGTTGCAAGTAGAAAAAATTTAATTTGTAGATTCGCCAGATTGTGGTCTGGTTGTTTCTTTTTTTGGGAGAAGCAGTTTTTTGTTCTGCTTCGCTAGGCGGTGCCGTGTTTGGCGCTGTCATACCAATTTAAGGAGTGCATATATGGCAAAGAAGAAGGTGACTGCTGTTATAAAATTGCAGTGTCCGGCTGGAAAGGCAACGCCAGCACCGCCTATAGGGCCTGCCCTTGGTCCTCATGGTGTTAGTGCGCCTCAGTTTGTGCAGCAATTCAATGACAGAACAAAGTCAATGGAGCCGGGTTTGGTTATTCCGGTTGTTATCACTGTTTATCAAGATAAAAGTTTTACTTTTGAATTGAAAACACCGCCTGCGGCTGTTCTTATCAAAAAAGCGGTGGGAATTGAAAAAGGTGCTGCGAATCCGTTGCGTGATAAAATTGCAACTTTGTCGAAGGATAAGTTGGAAGAAATTGCCAAGACAAAGATGCCTGATATTAATGCAAATGACATCGAAGCGGCGAAGAAAATTGTTGCCGGAACTGCCCGAAGCATGGGTGTAGAGGTGGAGCGCTAATATGAAGCACGGGAAAAAATATAGAGAATCGATTGCGAAGTATGATTCTTCAAAGCAATACGACTTAACAGAAGCCTGCCAGTTGGTTAAAGAACTTAAATATGCAAATTTTGACGAAACTGTTGAAGCGCATGTTAATCTTCGTTTGACAAAAAGCCAAACTGTCCGTGACACTTTGGTTTTTCCGAATCAGTTTAAAGGCGAGAAGAAGGTTCTTGTTTTTTGTAAGGAAGATCGTATAAAAGAAGCCTTGGACGCTGGTGCGGCGTATGCAGGTGCGGATGAATACATTGAAAAGGTTAAAGGTGGATGGCTTGATTTTGATGTGGCTGTTGCTACTCCTGATATGATGAAAGATGTTGGTCGTTTGGGTATGGTTCTTGGTAGAAAAGGTCTTATGCCTAATCCTAAGACAGGGACTGTGACGGCAGATATTTCAAATGCAATAAATGAGCTCAAAAAAGGACGAACTGAATTCCGTGCTGACAAAGGTGGTGTTGTCCATATAGCTGTAGGAAAGGTTTCCATGGATACAGATAAAATTGTGGAGAACGTCAAGACTCTTTTGTCAGAGATTGTTAGAAAGAAACCTTCTGATGCGAAGTCTGGGTTTGTTCAAACGGTTTCAGTTAATTCAACCATGGGACCTGGTGTTTGGGTTAATTACAAGGAGGGAGACTGATTATGGCTATGAAAGCAAAAAAACTCCAGCCTGCCAAGGTTGAAGCTATTGCGGCTGTAAAGAATGTTTTGGGGAGTTGTTCTGATTATATATTTACGGATTACCGCGGGTTGACTGTTGAGCAGATTTCCAAATTACGAAAGCAACTTCGTGACAAAAATTGTGAATTCAAAGTTATTAAAAACAACTTTGCTCGTATAGCTTTTGAGGAAATGGACTTGAGCGGTGTGGCTGAGTATTTGACTGGTCCTACTGCTATCGCTTTGGCGACAGATGATTCAAATGAAATTGCAAAAATCCTTTATGATTTTGCAAAAGAAGTTCCTGCTTTGCAGGTGAAAGGTGGCTTGATAGAGAAAGAAGTATATGATGCAGCAAAGCTTGAGGCTTTCTCAAAGTTGCCTGGAAAGAAGCAGTTGATTGCAATGATTATGTCTACAATCAATGCACCGGTTCAAAAGGTTGCTGCTACGTTGCAGGCCTATGTGGACAAAAAATCAGAAGGTGGAGAGGTTGTCTCGGAGTAATTCGGGTGGCTTTGTGTTGGCAGTTTGTCGCAACATCTTTTGAAAAAAACGCATTCAGGCTTCAGTTGCTGTCGTCCTGTCTGTGAATAAATTATGCCTATTTTAAGGAGAAGATAATATGGCAGCTCTTACTACAGATCAGATTCTTGATGCAATTGCTTCTATGACTGTTATGGAAGCGTCCGAGCTTGTGAAAGCTATGGAAGAAAAATTCGGTGTTACAGCCGCAGCTCCTGTTATGATGGCGGGTCCTGGTGTCGGTGGTGGTGCCGCTCCTGCCGCAGAAGAACAGACAGAGTTTAACGTAACTCTTGAAAGTGCTGATGCTTCCAAGAAAATTGCTGTTATAAAGGCGGTTCGTGGAATTACCGGTTTGGGTCTTAAAGAAGCCAAAGACTTGGTTGAAGGTGCACCTAAGCCACTTAAAGAAGGTGTTTCCAAGGAAGAAGCCGAAAAAATCAAGAAGGAAATTGAAGAAGCAGGCGGCGTTGTTAAGATTGCATAAGTCTTTTGCCGATGGCGAGCCGTGCCGGTTGTCCGGTACGGCTGTTCGTTTAAGTAATTTTTGTTACTCAAAAAGGTTTCGTAAAAATGCTACCGAAAGAATGTTTTCTGCGGTGGCTATATCTATCTAAACGACATAGTAGTCAAGGGGGATTTGATGTTCGCAAAAAGCCGGATAATCAACCGTCAATATATTGGTAAAAACATCCAAAATTTTATGGATCTTCCTGATTTAATTGGGATTCAACTTTCTTCATATGAAAATTTTTTGCAGAGAACCAAATTAAATAAAAATGAACCGCTTGATGAGCAAGGATTGCAAGAGGTTTTTTCTTCTACCTTCCCAATTGAAAGCCCGAACGGTGATATGTTCCTTGAATATGAATATTAT